>DAIMKE010000104.1:0-10908 GCA_036721875.1 Bradyrhizobium sp.
CCGGCGCGCGATCGACCGCCTGCAGGATCAGTTCGAGATTGAAGGCAAGCTTTAGCTCGCCGATCACAACGACCGGAGGATCGCCCGCGCTGAGCCCGACGAGATCGCAGCCGCCGATCTCGCCCTTGACCGTGAAGCCGAGCTCTTCGAGGAAGCGTTTGACGGGCAGGTAAAGCGCGGTTTCCAAGGTTTTCTCCGGCGGCCGACGAGGCCGCGACTCAACCGCGCGACTTTAGCCGAATTCCGGCAAAGCGTTTGATCGGGCTGGACTTCAGCGGCTAAACTATGCGCCGGGGACAACGCCAGAACGGCAATGCGAGGGAATCTGCGAATCCGACGTTCGCGGGCCAAGCGGCATTGGCCGAACCCGGAGCAGGCAGGACGTGCTGCAAGGACTATACAAGTTCCGTTTCACCACCCAGCGCGGCGCGGGTTGCGGCGTGATGTTCATCGCGCCGGGCGGCAGTTTTTACGGGGGCGACACCGGCTATTCCTTCATCGGTACCTTCACCGAGGCAGACGGCGTCATCGCAGCCGAGTTCAGGATGTCGCGCCATTACTACGGTCCCCAATACGTTCCGATGTTCGACGTCGACGATATCGTCATGAATTTCACAGGGACGTATCAGGGAGAGGAAATCCATTTCGAAGGCGGCAGCGCCGCTTTGCCGGGCGTCCGTTTCACGGTCATCCTGACCGCCATTCACGACATCGATGCGCCGCCACCCGGTACCGTCGGCCCCGACGGAATCGGCAACGGGCTGTATTCGATCCATATCCGCATGCTCGATGGCGTCGATGGCGGCAACAGCGGTGTCATGGTGCTGCATGACGGCCGCATCAGGGGCGGCGATGCATTCTTCGACTACATCGGCGCCTACACGTCCGCCAACGGCAGATGGAAGGGCGAACTCGTCAACCGCGAGCACACGCCGGCGAAGGGTGAGCGGCCGCTGTTCGGCGGCCATGAGGTCGGCATCGGTTTTTCCGGCACCTACGGTGACGACGGCGCGGAGGCGGAGGCCACCGCACTCGCCGGCAAGCGCAGCATCCGCTTCAAGGCAGAGATGCGAAAACTGGTCGGGGTTGAGAATTAGTCAGAGATCGCGAGATTGTCGTGTCCGGTGATGCACAATCGCCTCCGAGGCTAGCGCGTCGAGCTTCCCCGCTTCAGCATCTCGCATAAGGACCGCATCGAAACGATCAGCGTCGAACACCTCAAACCAGATGCGAAAGCGGACCAACTCCTGGGCAGAGAGCAATTCGACTGCTCGCTGGATTTCCTCGACGGTCTTCACGAGCTAGACCCGCCCGTTCACCGGTAGCAGTGCGCCAGTAACCGCACTTGCGGCGTCGCTGGCGAGGAACAGGATCACGTCGGCGAGTTCCTTCGGCTTCACCCACTTGGAGAAATCGGCTTTCGGCATGCTGGCGCGGTTCGCCGCGGTGTCGATGATCGAGGGCAGCACGGCGTTGACCGTGATCCGCCCGTTGAGCTCGGCAGCGAGGGCCTCGGTGAGACGGTGCACGCCGGCCTTGGAGGCGGCGTAGGCGCCGATGCCGGCTCCGGCCTGCAGCGCGCCCATGGCGCAGATATTGATGATGCGCCCGGCGTCGGACGTAACGAGGTGGGGGATCGCGGCGCGCGACGCATTCAGTGCGGTCGTGACGTTCAACGCGAACATCCGTTGCCAGGTCTTGGGATCGCCGTCGGCCACCGTCTCGAAGGCAAAACCGCCGGCGATGTTGATCAGCACATCGATCTTGCCGAAATGCGATGCGGCGGAAGCGATCGCTTTCCGGGCCTGGGACGGGTCGGTCAGGTCGACGCCGCCAAGCTCAAAAAGGTCGGCCGTAGCCGGGACCTGCGTCGGCGCATGGTCGACACTGGCGATCCTCGCGCCGAGCGCCAGGGCCTCTTCCACGACGACGCCGCCGAGCGCGCCCAGCGCACCCGTCACGACAACGACTTTGCCGTCCATGCTGGACCTCCATCCCCCGGGAAGCGCAGCCTAGCGCCGGGAGCTTTTCATTTGCAATGCATCCAATTTGGGCGCCTTATGCGGGTATGCGATGAATATTCCCGTCGAGGATGTTCACATGCCCGCATCACCAAGGCCATGCAACACGCACGCCGACCTCTTCCGTTTCCGGCATGATCTCCCCCATCTGACCGAGAGTCTGACGAAGCAGCGAAAGATCAAGATCGTGGCTATCGGCTCGTCTTCAACGGCCGGCGAGAACGAGGGCGACGTGATCCCATACCCGCCAAGGCTCGAGATGCTGCTGAGGCAAGGTTTTCACCACCGCATGATCGACGTACTCAACCGTGGCCTCAGCGGCGAGGAAGCGCCATCGCAGGTCTCGCGGTTCGAACCCGACGTCATCGCGGAGCAGCCGGCGCTGGTCATCTGGCAGGTCGGTTCTACTGCCGTCTTTCGCAAGGAGCAGTTCAACCTCGAAGACGTCATGGTCGCCATTACCGCGGGCCTGCGCTGGCTGAAGGATCTGCCGATCGATGTCGTGATGATGGACCTGCAATATACCCAGGCCCTTGTCGACGGGGAAAAGCTCGGATTTTCGTTGGACATGGTGGGGCGCATTTCGCGCGCGGCTCAGGATGCTGGTGTCAATGTCTTTCGCCGCTTCGATCTGATGCGGCATTGGGTCGTTCAGGACGGGATTTCTATCGAGGGCCTGGTCCGGGAGGGCGACGGGGCCAAGCTCCACCTGAGCGATTGGGCGACCGATTGCGTCACGAGGGCGCTCTCCGAACAGATCATGGCGCGCCTCCAGGCGGCGGGCGTCTCATAAGCCTTGAATATGCGGCGGAATCGATAAAATTTGCCAGAAATCCCTAAGCCGTTGGCAGAACCCGTCGGGTACAACCCGAGCTCCAATGTTAGGCAGGGGAATTCGTCATGGGTTTGCCGGATCATGGTTTACCGCTTGTTCAGCTTAAGGAGCAGCGCCGCGACCTGGTCGTAGCACTGCAGAATCGCAGCGGTCCGGTATCGAGCTGGGAATTGATGCAGATCGCGGCGATCCAGCAGGCGATCTCGGCATTCGAGGACGTCATCGCCGATCTCGATGCTGAAATGGAAATGGAAGCCGCGGCCTGAGCGGTTAGTTGCCGCACGATCGGTCCCGCCGCTTTACGGGGCGGGAACCGGAGCGTAGGATCGACCGGTGCGCTCCGCCCTGACATTGCCGGTCGTGCTTCTCGCATTGTACGCAGCCCAAGCGGCCGCGGTGCAGGCGCAGGCCTGTGTCGCCGATCAAAATGGCGACCTGGTCTGCGGTACAGGCACGAACGCGTCGCGCGTTTTCGCCGACACCACCTCGCCATCCAAGGGTTATGCATTTGCCTGGCGGACCGCGCAGGGCCTGCCGTCCGGCCGCGATGCTCCCAGCGGCGTCGAAAACGTCCTGACCCGCGTCTCCGATGGCACAGTGCTGGCCACGCTCGGCGGCACCCATTGGGAAACCGGCGAGATGCGGGCCAACCGCTCCGAATTGATGGCGGCGTGGTCACCGGACAGCCGGTCCGTCGTCGAGATCGCGAACAGCCGCTGGGACACCGATTCCTTTGCCTATTACCGGATCGATGGCGCAACGGCGGCGAAGCTCGATCTGCGCGCCCTGGTCGTGCCTGTCCTGACAGCCAGGCTGCCGCCGCGAAACCGCGAGGGCAATTCGTTCCGGGTGCACGAGGATCTGCCCGTGACCCTCGATGCGCGGGGCCGCCTGCGTTTTACCGCGATGCTCTATGTGCCCAAGGGCGAAACCAGCAACGACTATGTCGTGCAGGTCAACGTCAGGGACCGGGCCGGCAAGCTGACCGCGCAGGTCGTTTCGGTGCGGCGGGTGAATTAGGCCCGCCTTGCGGCTCAGTCTTGAAAGTCAGCCTTGCAGGTAGCGCGCTTCGAGATGCGCACGCTCGGCCTTGCCGAGGCCAAGGCCGTCGCGAAGATAGGTTTCTAGATCGCCATAGTCGGCGTCGATGGCCTCGAACGCGGCGGCTAGGAACGATGCCTGTACCGAGCCCAGCACCTGCCTGATCTCGTCGGGCAGGTCGGTGCTGTGATTGGGATCCCTGCGGTAGAAGTTGTTGGTCAGGAGATAGTCTTCCGAGATGACGTCATCGGCGACGCCGAGAGTATGCAGGATCAGCGCGCAGGCAAAGCCGGTGCGGTCCTTGCCTGCGGTGCAATGGATCACCAGCGGTGCGCGATCTTCCAGCAGGTGAGTGAACAGCGTGCGGTAGCGTGGCGTGTTGCGCTGGACGTAGCTGCGATAGGAATCGCGCATGACGTCGACGGCGTGGTCCGTCGTCAGCGGCGTGCCGGCGGCTGCGATCGCGCGCAGCGCCGCGACCACCGTGGGCTCGACCGGCAGCGAATGAACGGTGATATCGGCCACGTTGCACAGCGCGGCGGTGCGCTCCTCGGCGCCGCGAAAATCGAACGCCCTGCGGACACCGAGGGTACGCATCACGGCGACGTCGTCGTCGGTGAGATGGCCGAGGTGGTTGGAGCGAAATATTTGTCGCCAGCGCACGATGCGGCCATCGCGCGCGGGATACCCGCCGAGGTCACGGAAATTGCTGGCACCGGCGAGGTTGAGATGGCGGGCAGGGGAATCTGACATGGCTGGTTCGAACGATCTCGTGCGCGGGACAAGGAACGGGCGAAGGACGCTAAAGGCCATGTCGTTGGCCCCTGCCTCGTCTATACTGAACTCGTCGAGGGACGAAACATGAATTGTCGCAGGATCACGATTTTTGGCGCGGCACTGGCCGTGGTTGCAGCCGACGGCGCACCATCGGCGGCGCTGGCGCAACAGCAGTTCCGGAACTACCGCTGCGCCGACGGTACGCAGTTCATGGCCGGATTTTTCCAGTACGATTCGCGCGCCCATCTGCAGCTCGACGGCAAGGCGGTGACGCTGCCCAAGCGCGTGGCGCTGTCGGGCTCGCGCTATTCGGGGAAGGGTGTGACACTGAGGATCACAAAGGCGGGGGTAACCACGCTCAAGCACGCCAAGCGGCCGGTCACGACATGCGAGCAGACATGAAAAAGGGCCGAAACGCTTTCGTTCCGACCCTCTTCTAGCTCGCCGTCCGCGCCTCGTTGGCTGGGCGCGGCCCTGTCAGACACTTTGCGGACATCAGTGGTCGCGCCCGGTCTTTTCGTCCTCGATGGCGGCTGCGTGGTACCAGCTATCGCAGCAGGCCGCGACGTTGACCGGAGCGGCAACCTCGGTTCTGGACTCGCCTTGGCGACGGCCCGCCAAAGCCGCCCGGCCGCCAGCCGGGAATTGGTAGATTTTGGCGGAGCCTTGATTCAAACCCGTATTCAGCATCGCTTTCTCTCCTTCCGTCCGAAGCGCTGGCCTCCATGGTGCGCCCGACTCGTTCTCTGGTCGTTACAATACGGGATATCGTTGGTGCCCGTAGCGCATGCAAGTTGACCAAGAGAGCGTCACATCGTGTGCAATTTGTAGGCATTGCGCCCATTGCTTCCCTCAGGGCACCAAGCGGATGACCAACGCGTGGGCTGGCGGGATGGTTGCCGGCGGAGACGGGGCCTGACCTCTGACGGCTCGACCAGGTGCCGCAGCTTTAAGCGCGGCGAGGCTCATTGACGGAAATGCTGGCGAAATGGGCTAAATTCGCGCGCTGAAGAACGCCTCGGGCAGCCCACAGGACATGCTTGCCGCGCTCCTATGTCGCACCTTTTATTCAAATTGGTAGGCAGGCCGGCCTGTGGAAAACCTATGCCGCAGTGCAGCGACTGGCACGCTTAATGCTTTGTGACAACTGGCCTGACGTGGCCGGGTACACGTATGCGGAGACCTCAAGGGGCTGGGCGTCAAAACCTCAGATTTCAAGCGTCGGTTTCCTGCATTTCACAGTAGCAAATAAGAGAGGCTCAATGACCAAATACAAGCTCGAGTATATTTGGCTCGACGGGTATACGCCGACACCGAGTCTGCGCGGCAAAACGCAGATCAAGGAATTCGACAAGTTCCCGACGCTCGAACAGCTCCCGCTCTGGGGTTTCGATGGTTCGTCCACCATGCAGGCCGAGGGCCACAGCTCCGACTGCGTGCTGAAGCCCGTCGCCGTCTATCCCGACGCCGCCCGCGAGAACGGCGCGCTGGTGATGTGCGAAGTCATGATGCCCGATGGTGTGACCCCGCACCCGACGAACAAGCGCGCGACCATCCTCGACGATGAAGGCGCCTGGTTCGGCTTCGAGCAGGAATACTTCTTCTACAAGGACGGCCGGCCGCTCGGCTTCCCGGCCGATGGCTACCCGGCGCCGCAGGGCCCGTACTACACCGGCGTCGGCTACAAGAACGTCGGCGACGTCGCCCGCAAGATCGTGGAAGAGCATCTCAACCTCTGCCTCGCCGCCGGCATCAATCACGAAGGCATCAACGCTGAAGTGGCGAAGGGCCAGTGGGAGTTCCAGATTTTCGGCAAGGGCTCCAAGAAGGCCGCGGACGAAATGTGGATGGCCCGGTATCTGATGCTGCGCCTCACCGAGAGCTACTGCATCGACATCGAATTCCACTGCAAGCCGCTCGGCGACACCGACTGGAACGGCTCCGGCATGCACGCCAACTTCTCGACCAAGTACATGCGCGAAGTCGGCGGCAAGGACTACTTCGAGAAGCTGATGGCGGCTTTCGACAAGAACCTCATGGACCACATTGCCGTCTACGGGCCCGACAACGACAAGCGCCTCACCGGCAAGCACGAGACCGCCCCGTGGAACAAATTCAGCTACGGCGTGGCCGACCGCGGTGCTTCGATCCGCGTGCCGCACTCGTTCGTCAAGAACGACTATAAGGGCTATCTGGAAGATCGCCGCCCGAACTCCCAGGGCGACCCCTACCAGATCGCTTCGCAGATCCTGAAGACCATCGCGGAAGTCCCGACCGCGGCCAAGTCGGCGGCTGCCTGAGCTAATGACTTAACCGTCCCGGGTGTGGGGGCGCCCGGGTGCAACCTGGTCCGCCAAGGCAGAAGCGCCTTGGCGGATCATTGCGTTTTGATGGGGGTGATTCAAATACATCGGTGCAGGGCGGTTCCCCTGCGTTATGAAGCGCGCTAGAGCATTATCGGTTCTGATTGAATCAGAACCGAAGCTCCAGACTCTTGTTTTGACGCGTTTTCTTCACGCGAACCGGTATCCACTTCGCTCGAAAACGCTCTAGATAGCGGGCCTCAAACGCTTCAGGGCTTGCCGGGGACGCGGCCATTGTTCGAGGGATTTTACAAAGTCAGGTTCCAGCTTGGCGAGGCGGTTGGCCGCAGCGTGATGTACGTGCGCGACGGCAAGATGCTGGGCGGCAATTCGGCCTTTGCTCATATCGGCACCTATCAGAAGAGTGACGACGGGATCGCGATCGAAGTCCACACCGTTCGTCACAATCCGGATCCGAACTATCGCGCCATGGCCGGCACCGACGACGCGACCTTGCTGGCGAAGGGTGGGCCGGACGGCGACCTCTACCGCTTCGAAGGCGGCCTGAAGGAATTGCCGGGCGTGATGTTTCGCTCGGTCATGACGCCGATCGAGGAGGCCGCCGTGCCGATCGCCGGCGGTGTCGGCGAGGGAGGCATCGTCAACGGCCTCTATTCGATTCACATCCGCATGCTCGACGGCGTCGAGGGCGGCCTGACCGGCGTGATGCTGCTCAACGACGGCCGCATCCTCGGCGGCGACGCCTCGTTCTACTATGTCGGCAGCTACACGTCGGAGGAAGGCCGCTGGAAGGGGCAGATCCTCAATCAGGAGCATACGCCGGCGCTCGGCGAGAATCCCGTTCTGGGTGGCCATGAAATCGGGATCGGCTTCTCCGGCACCTGCGACGACAACGGTGCGCTGCTGGAAGCGACCGCGCTCGCCGGCAAGCGCAGTCTTCGCATGAACGCGGTTCTGAAACTGATGCGCAGGCTGTAGCGATGGCTGACACGATACGCGTGCTGTCGACTCTGGCGTTGAAGGGCGCCGCCCAGAGGTTGTACGGAGATTTCGAAGCGGCCGGCAGCGCGCGGATCGACGCCGATTTTGCACCTACGCTGGCGCTGTTGCAGCGGCTGCGCGCGGGCGAGCCTGCCGACGTCGTGATCCTGACCCGCGAAGGACTGGACGAAGTCGTGCGCGAAGGGCGCGTCGCCAAAGAGAGCTGCGTGGACCTGGCGCGTTCCTGGGTCGGTATCGCCGTAAAAGCAGGTGCGCCGCATCCGGATATTGCGACCGAGCCTGCGCTGCGCGCGGCATTGCTCGGTGCGCGTTCGGTGGCCTATTCGCGACTCGGCGCCAGTGGCGTTCTGTTCGCAAAGCTGATCGAGCAGCTCGGAATTGCCGCCGACATCAATGCCAGCGCCGTGATCATCCAGCAGGGCTTTACCGCCGAGAAGCTCATGACCGGCGAGGCCGATCTCGCGGTTCAGCAGATCAGCGAGCTGAAGCAAATCGGCGGGATCGAAGTCGTCGGTCCCATTCCATACGAGCTGCAGAATCCTGCGGTGTTTTCTGCCGGACGCATGGCGACGGCGTCGAATGCCGCCGAGGCCGATCGGCTGTTGCGCTATCTCGCTTCCGCTGCAGTCGCGCCGGTCCTGCGCGACAGCGGGCTCGAACCCATCAATCCCTGATCAGGACGACCCCGGCAATCAGGAGTACCGCACCGGCAAGCCGCGCGGTGCTGATCGGATGCGGCGTCAGGCCGAATGCGCCGAAATGATCCAGCGTGACCGCGGTGAGCACCTGGCCGGCAATGACAAGCGCAAACAGCGTCGCTGCGCCGAGTGAGGGCAGCAGCAGGATCACCAGCAGGATGAAGGCGCCGCCGAACACGCCGCCGGGCCACGCCCACCATGGCACATCGACGATAGTCTTCCAGGATGGCAGCCGTTCGCGGAGCGCGATGACCGTGAGGATCATGGTCATAAGCCCGACGGCATAGCTGACGAGCCCTGCCCATGCGGGCGACCCCAGCGCCGTGCGCAGGCTGCCGTTGAGCACCTGTTGGGTCGCCACGCTGATGCCGGCACCCAGCGCGAGGAGGTAGAGGAAGGAGATGTGCAAATGATCCTCCGGTTTCCAGGCCGGAACAGCGCCCGGCATTGCTAGGGCAGAGACAACGCGAAGAGTCGGCCTGGAACAAGAGGGGCGCGTACCTGACGCAGGCGAACTCTTCAGCGGTCCGCGGTCAAGGTGACGGATTTCCGGCACCCGCGATAAAGCGGGCATCGAACCGCTTCCACAAGCGCGCCAGATGTCCTAAGCAGCGGCCGAAAACGAATTCCTCCTTTCAGGCCCCAATGATCCGTCTCGATAACGTCAGCAAGCAAGTCGGCCACCAGATCCTGTTCATCGAAGCCTCGGCCGCCCTCCAGAAGGGCGAGAAGATCGGCCTCGTCGGGCCGAACGGGGCCGGCAAGACCACGCTGTTCCGGATGATTTCCGGCCGGGAGACGCCCGACGAGGGCCAGGTCTCGCTCGATCGCGGCATTACTATCGGCTATTTCAGCCAGGACGTCGGCGAGATGTCGGGACGCAGCGCCGTGGCCGAGGTCATGGACGGCGCCGGCCCCGTCAGCGTCGTCGCTGCAGAGCTGAGGGAGCTCGAGGCCGCCATGGCCGATCCCGATCGCGCCGACGACATGGACGAGATCATCGCGCGCTATGGCGAGGTGCAGCACCGTTTCGAGGAACTCGACGGTTACGCGCTCGACGGCCGGGCGCGCGAGGCGCTGTCGGGCTTGGGCTTCAGCCAGGAAATGATGGACGGCGACGTCGGCGCGCTCTCGGGCGGCTGGAAGATGCGCGTGGCGCTGGCGCGGATTCTCCTGATGCGGCCCGACGTGATGCTGCTGGACGAACCGAGCAACCATCTCGATCTCGAAAGCCTGATCTGGCTGGAGCAATTTTTGAAGGGATACGAGGGCGCGCTGCTGATGACCTCGCACGACCGCGAGTTCATCAACCGCATCATCAACAAGGTCGTGGAGATCGACGGCGGCACGCTGACGACCTATTCCGGCGACTACGAATTCTACGAACAGCAGCGCGCGCTGAACGAGAAACAGCAGCAGGCCCAGTTCGAGCGCCAGCAGGCGATGCTGGCCAAGGAAATCAAGTTCATTGAACGTTTCAAGGCGCGCGCCTCGCACGCGGCGCAGGTGCAGAGCCGGGTCAAGAAGCTCGACAAGATCGAGCGCGTCGAGCCGCCGAAGCGCCGCCAGACCGTGGCGTTTGACTTCCTGCCGGCGCCGCGGTCGGGCGAGGACGTCGTCAGCCTGAAGAACGTGCATAAGGGCTATGGCAGCCGCAGCATCTATCAGGGCCTCGACTTCATGATCCGCCGCAGGGAGCGCTGGTGCGTCATGGGCGTCAACGGCGCCGGCAAGTCGACGCTGTTGAAACTGGTGGCCGGCTCGACCGAGCCTGACGACGGCACCGTGGCGCTCGGCGGCAGCGTCAAGATGGGCTACTTCGCCCAGCATGCCATGGACCTGCTCGACGGCGAGCGCACGGTGTTCCAGTGGCTGGAGGATTCGTTCCCGCAAGCCGGCCAAGGCAGCTTGCGCGCGCTCGCGGGTTGTTTTGGATTCTCGGGCGACGATGTCGAGAAGAAATGCCGGGTACTCTCGGGCGGCGAGAAGGCGCGGCTGGTGATGGCGCATATGCTGTTCGACCCGCCGAACTTCCTGGTTTTGGACGAGCCGACCAACCATCTCGATCTCGCGACCAAGGAAATGCTGATCAACGCGCTGTCCGAATTCGAAGGCACCATGCTGTTCGTCTCGCATGACCGGCATTTTCTCGCGGCGCTCTCCAACCGCGTGCTGGAGCTGACGCCGGAAGGTCCGCATCTCTATGGCGG
>DAIMKE010000105.1:0-9774 GCA_036721875.1 Bradyrhizobium sp.
CATGCGCTTTGCCCGGCGCATTTCGTTTTCGCTCGACCAGCTCAAATATCAATACCCCGACGAGCCTGTGCCGCCGGGCAAGACCGCTCAGCAGCATCTGGAAGACCTGACCTGGGCCGGCGTCGACCAATATTTCGGTGGGGTGATTTCGGACACGCTGCGCGCCACCCTGCGCAAGGAACTGGCGCTGATCGCCGAGCTAAAGTACGCGCATTATTTCCTGACCGTGCACGACATCGTCCATTACGCGCGCAGCCAGAACATCCTCTGTCAGGGTCGGGGATCGGCGGCGAACTCGGCGGTCTGCTACGTGCTCGGCATCACCTCGGTCGATCCGACCAAGGTCGATCTGTTGTTCGAGCGCTTCATCTCCAAGGAACGGCTGGAGCCGCCCGACATCGACGTCGATTTCGAACATTCGCGGCGCGAGGAGGTGATGCAGTATGTCTACCGCCGCTACGGCCGCCACCGCGCCGCGATCATTGCCACCGTCATCCACTACCGGCCGCGCAGCGCGATCCGCGATGTCGGCAAGGCGCTGGGGCTGACCGAGGATGTCACCGCGGCGCTGGCCGATACCGTGTGGGGAAGCTGGGGCAAGGGCCTCAACGAGATGCAGGTCCGCCAGGCCGGCCTCGATCCTGCCAATGCGATGGTCGAGCTTGCGGTCGCGCTCGCCACCGAACTGATCGAGTTTCCCCGCCATCTGTCGCAGCATGTCGGCGGCTACGTGCTGACGCAGGACCGGCTCGACACCTATGTGCCGATCGGCAACGCCGCGATGGAAGACCGAACCTTCATCGAATGGGACAAGGACGACGTCGATGCGCTGAGCATGATGAAAGTCGACGTGCTGGCGCTGGGCATGCTGACCTGCATCCGCAAATGCTTTGACCTGATCGACAACCACAAAGGTCAGCGCTGGGAACTGGCGACCGTCCCGCAGGACGACAGGCCGGTCTACGATATGCTCTGCCGCGGGGAGTCGCTCGGCGTGTTCCAGGTCGAAAGCCGCGCGCAGATGAACATGCTGCCGCGCCTGAAACCGCGCACCTTCTACGATCTGGTCATTGAAGTTGCGATCGTGCGGCCCGGGCCGATCCAGGGCGACATGGTGCATCCGTACTTACGCCGGCGAAACAAGATCGAGCAGGTGAGTTATCCCTCGCCGGCGCCTGAGCACGGTGAGCCGGATGAGCTTTACAAGGTGCTGCACAAGACGCTCGGCGTGCCGCTATTTCAGGAACAGGCGATGCGGATCGCGATCGAGGCGGCAAAATTCACATCCGAAGAGGCCAACGGCCTGCGCCGCGCAATGGCGACCTTTCGCAATGTCGGCACCATCGGCAGATTCGAAGACAAGATGATCGGCAACATGATCGGGCGCGGCTACGATCCCGAATTCGCCAAAAGCTGTTTTGACCAGATCAAGGGTTTCGGCTCCTACGGTTTTCCGGAAAGCCATGCCGCGAGCTTTGCCCAGCTCGTCTATATCTCGTCATGGCTGAAGCATTATCACCCGGACGCCTTCTGCTGCGGACTGCTCAATTCGCAGCCGATGGGCTTTTACGCCCCCGCCCAGATCGTCGGCGACGCCCGCACCAACGGCGTCGAGGTGCGCGAGGTCGACGTGTCCTTTAGCTTTGCGCAGAACACGCTGGAGGAGGGGGATGGGAAATATTGCGCGGTGCGCCTGGGATTCCGCCAGATCGACGGGTTCAGCTGGGTCGATGAAGATGAGGCGCAGTTGAAGCAAAGCCAATCGTCATTCCGGAATTCTCCGTCGTCATTCTCCGATGCGCGATTGCGCATCGTAGGCGATGCGTCAGCATCGAACCCGGAATCCATCCATCCATGCGTATGTGGCTCAATGGATTCCGGGTTCTCGCTTCGCGAGCCCCGGAATGACGAGGGGGAAAGAGACTGGGCCACCCGCATCGTCGCCGCCCGCACGCGCCGGCCTTTCACCTCGCTGGAAGAGTTCGCCCGCGACACGGGCTTGCCAAAGCGCGCGCTGATCCTGCTTGCGGATGCCGATGCGTTCCGCTCCATCGGGCTCGACCGCCGCGCAGCGCTGTGGGCAGTGCGGCGGCTGTCCGGCGACGTGCCGCTGCCGCTGTTCGAAGCCGCCGTCGCGCGCGAGCAGCCCGACGAGAACGCAAGGCCGCTGCCTGAGATGCCGCTGCCGGAGCAGGTGGTCGCCGATTACCAGACCGTCCGGCTGTCGCTGAAGGGCCACCCGATGGAATTTTTGCGCGCGATGTTTGCAAGGGAGAAGGTCGTCGCCTGCCACGAAGTCAATCGTCGCAACGACAAGCGCCGCGTCCGTTGCGCCGGCGTGGTGCTGGTGCGGCAGCGGCCGGGCAGCGCCAAGGGCGTCGTCTTCATGACGCTCGAGGACGAGACCGGCATCGCCAATATCGTGGTGTGGCCGAAGGTGATGGAGCAGTACCGCAAGGAAGTGATGGGCGCCCGGCTCATTCTGGTCGAGGGCTATATCCAGAGCAGTCCGGAGGGGGTGACGCATCTGGTGGCGCAGCGAATGTTCGACCGCTCCCATGACCTGATCGGCCTCGCGAACGATTCACTCAGCCGCAAACATCCCGTACCGGCCGGCGCCGCGTTGATCGAGCCGCTCAACGACGACCGCCGCGACCACCCGGAAAATCCCGCGCAAAAGATCCGCCATCCGCGCGACGTCCGCATCCTGCCGCCGTCACGCGATTTTCATTGACGCGCCTACCAGTAGATCAATCCGTTTTGTACAGGTGCACCGATATTTCTCGCAGACAGCGACGCATGTCTTGCCGACACTGTCGCGAGCCTCTGCTTTTCGGCGCAATGGGCAGCCAGCGCCTCGTACAGCCTTGCCTCCATCAACGGGGCGTATTCCTTGCTGGACGAGGTTGCATCGGCGGTCGCGGATATCAGCGCGCTGATCTGGCGGATCAGCAGATATTCAGTCGTTGGCTGCATGACCTTCTCCCTCGATCACGGTTGCGACGAGATGATTCCCGATTTCGGTTCACCGCAAGCCGGGAAGTCACAGGAACCGTCATTCCGGGTGCGACACATTGCTCGTGCTTCCGGCAAAGCTCCTAGTGATGGGCGAACCTGCGCATCTCCCGCAGTCGGGCCAGGCAATATGTCCGGTACAGTATGCCGATGAGGTTCCACATGATCGACTCCATTGTCTGATCACAGCGCTTCACCGTTACTATGATGTCGTTTCCGGATTTCTTCGTCCGCCTCGGGAAATGGCTTCGTTGGAAGAGTGAAAGATGTCGTGGCCGCGGCCGACGAAACGCCTTCACGGGCTCGCGATCTCGTCGGAACGGAAATAGACGTCGGCCTTCATGCCGATCGTGAGATCGCTGGCACCCGTCAATCCGACCGTGACCCGGACGACGTCCAGTTCGGCCTGGTTGCGCGATCCCGGCGGCTCGAGGCGGCCGGGCTCGACCAGCGGGGCGATCGACTGGACGCTGCCCTCGAACTCGCGATCGGGAAACGCCGCCGCCCGCACGGTCACCGCTTGCCCTGATCTCACCGACCCGAGGTCGCGTTCGTCCAGTTCTGCACGCACACATAGCGCCGACAGGTCGGCGAGCTGCAGCGGCGGCTGCGGCGAACCCGGCGACACCACTTCGCCCACCCGCACGTTGACCTGCAGCACCGTACCGTCGACAGGTGCGCGCACCGTCATCTTGTCGAGCACGGACCGCGCCACCGCGGATTCCGACCGGGCGATACTGAGCTGGCCCTCCAGCGAAGTCGGCAAGGCGCCGTCGTCTTCGGCGGTGCGAAGTTCGTCCTGCCGCGTCGACAGTTCGTTCTGCGCCCGCGTGAACGCCAGGCGGGCCGCGGTCAGGTCGGCCTCCGATCCGCCGCCGGCCCGTCGCCGCGCGGCCGCCCGGTCAACGGCCGACCGCGCGTCATAGAGCGTCCGTTCGGCTTCGGCCACGGCATCCAGCGCCCTGCGTCGCGTCCTGGCGCTGCCGGTTGCCGACTTCTCGTCCCGGGCGCGCTCGCGCAGGGCCGCTGCCGCCAGCCGCGCCCGCAACTCGTCGTCCGCGAGCTGGATCAGCGCTTCGCCGGCGAACACCTTGTCGTTGGTCTTGACCAGCACCTTCTGGACCACCCCGACCACGGCCGTTGCCACCTTGATCTGGCCGGAACAAGCCTCGATGCGCCCGGGCGCAACCGCCTGCCAGCGCTTGGCCGGCGGTGCATCGGCTGTTGTGCCCCACATGGCCGGCTTGACGGGGGACATTGCCGTAATCGCGTACAGCGCTCCGGCACCCGCAATCAGGGCCACGACGGCGACCAGGGCGGTCCGGCGCTTCGACATGACTAGTGGTTCTCCAGCGTTTGGCGAATGCCGCCGCGTTCTTCGGCAATGATCCGCCCGTCCTCGATATGAACGACCCGGTCCGCGAATGGCAACAGACGCGGATCATGCGTCACGATCAGCACGGCGTGCCCCCGTTCCCTGGCGATCTCGGCGAGCAGCTTCATGACCGCCTGGCCATTCGCGCCGTCGAGCGCGGCCGTCGGCTCGTCCGCCAGGATGATGGACGGATTTCCGACGATGGCGCGCGCGATCGCAACCCGCTGCTGTTCGCCGCCGCTCAGCTCGCGCGGATATGCCTTTATCTTGTGGGCCAGGCCAACCTTTGCCAGTGCCTCGCGCGACCGGACCTTGGCCGGCCTCGAGCGCTCGCCGCGGACATCGAGTGCAAGCCTCACATTGTCGGTCGTGGACAACGTCGGAAACAGGTGAAACGACTGGAACACAAAACCCACATGGTCGCGCCTGAGACGCGCCAGTTCCTCGGGATCGAGGCCGGCGGTCGAATGCCGGCAGACGCGAACCGTTCCCTCCGTCGGTGTCAGCATGCATCCGAGGATGGACAGCAGCGTGGTCTTGCCGCTGCCGGAAGGCCCCATCAGCAAAGTGAGTTCGCCACCGTTGAGCGCCAGGCTCACGCCCTTGAGCGCCGCCACCTTTCCTGCGCCGCTGCCGAGCTCCTTGGTCAGGTTGACCGCCTCGAGCAATGGTTCGGTCATCGCGTGAACACCACGGCGGGTTCGATGCGGGTGACCTGCACGATCGCCGCGATCGAAGACCCGATGCACATGACGAGAGTCAAAACGAACAGGCCGGCCATCAGTTCGGGCGTGATGACGATCGGCAATGCCGTCCCCGCGGTCAGCCGCACCACGGCGTCGCCGACCAGCGCGGCAAGCGTGAAGCCGATGACGGCGCTCAGCAGCGCCTGCCAGAGGATCACTTTGTAGATATACCGCCGCGAGGAGCCGATCGCCCGCAGCGTGGCGAATTCGTTCAGGTGCTCCTTCGTGCTCGCATAAAGCGTCTGGGCCACCACGACGGTGCCGACGATCACGCCGAGCACGGCGCCCGCGAACAGCGCGGCGCCTGCGCCGGTACCGAACAGCCAGAATGCGCGGCTACGTTCGCGAAACTCGCCCGGAGTGAGGACCTCGATATCAGCTGCGTTCGACATCAGCTGCTTGCGAACGCGACCAGGATCGGCATCGGCGCTCAGGCGAATAATGAGATAGGTGGCCTTCGTGGATGGAACCCCCGTATAGGCCCGCGCCCGGTCGATATCCATGAATACGAACGGCGTCGTGGTGAACGAACGAATGCCGTCGGTGACGGCCGCCACCTCCACGGGTTGCTGACGGATTTCGGCGGTCGCGCCGATTCCGGAAACACCGAGGCGATCGAAATAGGTACGGTCGACCGCGACCGCCTTGGCGCTCGCCAGCGCCTCGATCCGGCCTTCAACCAGATTCCACGGCTGCAGCCCGCCGGACCGGAGGTCCGAACCGATGACGAAAACCGGAGTCACCGCCCCGCTGGGCATTCGCCAATCGGCAAAGCCGATCACGACGGGAATGGCGTCCGCCACGCCATTGATGGCCAGCGCGCGATAACGCTCGCGCGTGTTCAGCAGGGCGGGGTCCTCGAAGGCCTTGGTGCCGCGCGGCATGACCCAGAGATCGGCGGACGAATGGTCGATCATCGTCGTCACCATGCGCCCGAAGCCGAAATAGAGCCCCATCTGGATGGTGACGAGTACAATGGAAAACACGATCCCGATCACGGTCGCAACCAGACGCAGCCGGTCGTGAAACAGGTTTCGAAAAGCGATGGTGAAAACCAATGGCATGCTACCGGGGCCGACTACTTTCTGTCCCATGTCAGTCTGGTTTTCGATGATCGGAAAAGCCAGCCATTAATGGCGGGCGCTGTCCGACGGATACGAGGTCGCGGCCAGGAGGCGAGGCAGGGAGGAGTGAATGGAACGCCAGCACTTCGCCCGCAATTCGCCGCCAACGTGACGATTTGGTGGCGCATCTCGCACTATAGTTCTGAATGCCAAACGCCTCTGGTTGCACTGCAGCGTCGGCGACAAGGCGCTGAGATCCAGCCAGAGAATCTGTGGCGGACAATCCATCAGGTTCAGTCTGACTTGCCGCCGCCCTCGTCCTTGGTGATATCGGTTTCTTCCTTCACCAGCGTGAGCAGCTTCAGCGTCAGGAACGTGAACACCGCCACCGTCACCGCGACATCATAGCTGCCGAGCCCGACCGAGACGCCGATCGCGCCGGTCGCCCACAGGCTTGCGGCCGTCGCGGTACCCTGCACGGTAGTGCCTTGCTTCAGGATTGCGCCGCCGCCGATGAAGCCGATGCCGGTGATCAGACCTTCGATCACCTTGGACAAGCCGTCAGGCGAATTCACGAAGAAGCTCTCGCTGGCCTGGATGAACCCGCAGCTTGCCATCGCGACCAGCGGGAAGGTCCGCAGGCCCGCGCTTCGTGCCCGCTTCTCGCGGTCCCAGCCAATCGGAACCGCCAGCGCAAAGGCCAACGCCAGGGTGAGAATATGAGTGCCGATCTGAAATCTGTCCAAGCGCGTCCCCGCAAACCAAATGCCACACCGGCGTGATACGCGACATGCGCGTCACACGACAATGCGACGTTAGGCTTCAGAGCCTGGCCGTCCTGGAACCAGTCGGGCGCGCAGGTGTTATCCGTCGGCGCCCGGTCCGCCCTGATCAGTGCAAGAGTTTTATCAGGGCAGGAATCTTATCAAGGCAGGAATTTCACGCCGTAGGTCCGGCCCCGGCGCCAGACCACTTCGCAGGACTGCTGCTTCGGATGTTGCGGCACCAGCGCCAGCACGAAGGTGTCCCTGACGTCGATGGCCGCATCGGTCACGATCTTGGCGCCGTTCGGCGAGGCGTCGAGCACGAAGCATTCGATCTTCGTCACGCCGTCGTCGATCGACATCCAGGTTGGCCGCTTCTGCAAATCGCGCCGCGGCTCGCGCGGCACCTTCGTCCTTTGTTCGTCAACGATCATCCTGACCATCCGTGGTTGGGCGCGATCGGCCATCCGATCGTCGAAGCACGCGGTCAGTTTGAGGGGTGACTTCGTAACGTTCCCTTGAGAGGATTCGTTAAAATTTATCGTTTCATGGACGATGTCATCTCCACCCGCATCTCTGACTGATGTTGCCTGTCGCCGGATACCGTCTCCGTGCTCGCGATGGCCACCTCGGTACGATAGCGCGGAAGATGATTTTCGAACGCGTAGGCGACGCACAGCGCAAGGCTGGCCCAGACCGCGGCGCTGAAATACAGCGACATCCACGGGATCTCGTCCTTCCATTCGGCGTGATCGTGCGTCACGATCCAGCGCGTGCACACGTCACGCAGACCCTCGCGAGGGCTTAAGAGACTGGAGCCATCTCCGACCTCGTTGCGCCAGCGGCTCAGATACATCGGGACGTCGACGGTCATGAGAAACGCCAGGTAGCCGACGATCCCGACAATCGAGACGGCGAAGGCCATGCGAACCAACCCATCGAACTCCGGCAGCAACCGGCAAAGGCCGATCCCGATGATGAAGAAGGCTATGGCCCACAATGAATTCTCGATGGCGTTGTAGAGATAGTGGGTGGTCAGCACCGCATACCATGAGAAGCATTCCGCGATCAGGATCAGCGGCACGATCACCCAGGCGGCGATCAGCACGATCTCCGAGTCCGTCATCGTGCCCAACAAATGCAGGATGACCGCCCACTGCGCCACGAAGGCGATTTCAGCAACCGTTGCCACCGAGCGGCCGACGACGACGCTCGACAGCCAGGTGTCGAACAGGCAGATGCGCTGGACGTCCGCGCGCGGCAGCAATGACCTGAAGGCGCAGCCGAACACATAGGCCGCGCTGAGCAGCAGCATGGCTCCGATCGACGTGCTGCCGGCACTTGTTGTCGTTTGTACAGGGAGTTCTCGATACAGCACGAACCAGGCTGCAATGTTTGCGCCGCTGACCACGGTGAGGAAAACCCACCACCGTCCCACGGGATTCGACCAGGCCAGCGAACCCGATCGCAACTGCGCTTCCAAACTCATTCATCGCTCCGCATTTCATCAAAATGTCATGTGTCTGAAGAAATACTGTCACGAATCGAGGATGGTCTCGACAAGAGTTATATGAAAGATTTATGACAATCGATGCGGTTGGCTTGGCAAATTTCGCGGATCTGCACACTCCTCCTTCGTCATACCCGGCCTCGTGCCGGGCATCCACGTCTTTGCTTTTTATGGGCAGCAAGGACGTGGATGGCCGGGACAAGCCCGGCCATGACGAATTCGCTGTAGGAGCGTAGTTATTCCATTCGCTAGAAATTCACCCGGTTCGAAATCGCGCCGTCGACGACGAGATTCGATCCCGTCGTGAACGATGATACCGGACTCGCGAGGAACACCGCCGCGCTGGCGATCTCCTGTGGCGTCGCCATGCGACCGGTCGGGTTGCGCGCCATCGCATCCTCGAAGCGCTTGGGCATGTTCTGCTCGACCATGTTCCAGATGCCGCCCTTGAAGTAGACCGTGCCCGGCGACACCACGTTGACGCGGATCTTCTTGCCCGCGTATTGCCGCGCAAGGCCCTTGGCCATGTGGATCAGCGCCGCCTTGATCGGTCCGTAAGAACTGGCGGTGTCGGCCTGCGCAGCCGATATCGATGAAATGATGACGCAGGCGGCGTCGCCGGTTTTTTCGCCGCTCGCTTCGAGAAAAGGCCGCGCGGCTTCGAACGCGTTGACGGCGCCGAGCACGTCGAGCCGGAAATTCTGCTCCCACGACGCCGCATCGCCGCCTTGTGCCATGGCGCCGGCATTGGAGAACAGCATGTCGATGCTGCCCAGTTCCCGGGCTACATCAGATATCCAGGACTTCAGCGCGGCGGCGTCGGTGATGTCGACCGGCGCGCCGGTCGCCTTCACGCCCATCGCCTTCAACTCGGCGACCGTGGCGCCGACCTGGTCCGCGTTGCGCGCGCAGACGGCGACGCCGGCGCCTTCGCCGGCCAGCGTGCCGGCAATCGCCCGTCCGATGCCGCGCGTGCCGCCGAGCACCACGGCGTTTCGTCCCTTCAAGCCCAAATCCATACTGTTCTTCCCTTGTTGGATCCCCGCGCATTGTAGCGGCTGGCCTGACGCGCAGGAAAGACCAAATCGCTGCGAGGCCACGGTCCATCGTTCGTGCGGCGTGAAGGCTCGATTGCCGCGCCGACCACGCGGGCAGCCTCATCTGCAATCGTCATCCCCGCGCAGGCGGGGATCTAGTACGCTGCGGCCTCTCGATTCCATCGCCGCTGTCTCTGGAATACTGGATCCCCGCCTGCGCGGGGATGACGATCTCTTACTCCGGCGCTGCGCCGACCGGCGGG
>DAIMKE010000105.1:9784-10818 GCA_036721875.1 Bradyrhizobium sp.
CCTGGAGGGCGATGGAGGAAGGTGATCGTCAGATAGGCGCCGACCCACGAGCCGATCGCGGCGAAGGCGACGTACATCCAGTTCTCGGTGTAGCTGATGACCGCGTAGGACGAGAGCACATACCAGACGCTGCTCCAGGTCGCGGCGGGCACGCGCTTGCGTGCCACCACCGCCGAGGTGAACATGACGTAGACCGCATCGGTAGCGGCGGTCGCAAGAAATACGGCTCCCGCCGTCAGGGGTTCGATGGCAGCCATTGCAACTCCTCTCGTGGTCGGGCAGAAATTTCTGAAGGTTAGGGAATAGGCGCGCTGATGCAAAGCCCGAGAAAAAGTCCACTGGAAATTCTTCGCGACGTCTGGACTTCCGCCGGCGGCGAGACTTCCGCACTCGACGCACTTACGCTGACCGGCGCCGAGCCGCAATTGCCGTCCTCGTTTCGTGTCGCCGCCGCCGCGCAAATAAGCGTTGCCGCGACCGGGCTGGCGGCCGCCGAAATTTGGAAAATGCGCAGCGGGCAGGTGCAGGATGTAACCGTCGACATGCGCCACGCCGTGGTCGAGTGCCGGAGCGAACGCTATCTGCGCGTCGACGGCAAGCCGCCGCCGCCGGCCTGGGATGCGATTGCCGGCATCTACAGGACCCGCGACGAAAAGTTCGTGCGGCTGCACACCAATTTTCCGCATCATCGCGATGCCGTCTGCAGGGTCTTGAGCTGCAAGCCGGAACGCGATGACGTTCAGGCCGCGCTGCTGCAGTGGGACGGCGAGGCGTTCGAGACCGCGGCCTATGCCGCGGGAGGCGTCGTCGCGCTGATGCGCTCGCACGACGAATGGTCCGCGACGCCGCACGCCAAAGCGCTCGCCGGAGTGCCGCTGATCTCGATCACGAAAATCGGCGAGGCTGCACCAAAACCGTGGCCGGCGGGCGATCGTCCGCTCGCAGGGATACGCGTGCTCGATCTGTCGCGCGTGATTGCAGGCCCGGTGGCGGGACGAACGCTTGCCGTTCACGGCGCCGACGTGCTGTTGATC
>DAIMKE010000106.1:0-533 GCA_036721875.1 Bradyrhizobium sp.
TTGAAGGCGTCGAGGCGATATCCCATATAACGCTTCGACTCAATCGGATCGTAACCAAGGTGGTTGCGCAACTTCTTGCGCAGCTTGCTCACGTGGCTTTCGATCACGTTCTCGTCGAAGCTCGAATCGAAGAGACCGTAGATGGCGTTGAAGAGCTGGGTTTTCGTGAGCCACTTGCCCTGATGTTCCACCAGACGCTCGAGGGTGCGCAGTTCGCGGCGTGGCAGGGCCAGCGTCCGGCCGCCGATCTCGGGATCCCGGCCGTCGAGGAAGACCCGGATCAGGCTGGTCTGGGCTTCGCCCGGTTGCCCGATCGTCCGCCGGCGAATGACCGCGGTACGGACCAGAATCTCACGGACATGAATGGGTACCTGAACGACGTCGTCGACGCCGGCCTCGAACAGCTCGATGGTGTGCTTGAGGAGCTTCAGGTTGTTCAACGCAATAATCGGCGCACGCGACTTGTTGCGGATGCTTTTTGGAATGCTCGTGCGGTCCGAGCAATCACCCAGGATGAATGCGCCGATCGCCAG
>DAIMKE010000106.1:546-10802 GCA_036721875.1 Bradyrhizobium sp.
CCGACCGCACATTCAAGCCAGTCGCGAAAATCCTTCGACGAGAAGCCGATCGAAACCTCTCCCTCGCGATCGAACCCTGCTGCATAGCCCTGTGTTACGCTTTCCCGATCATCGATGACGACGAACATGTAGCTGCCCCTGTTTGCCTGGATGGTTGTTGTGGAGTCGAAGTCGGCACGCTCGCTCCGTTTTACTTTGTTCGTACTTACGCGACACAACAGGTACTGCACGACGTGAGGGGCGGTGCGATCAGAGAACGCGCACCATGTCCTCTTGGAAGTCGGCTACCCGCATACGGGAAGCCGGCTGCAAAGACGAGGCAGGCTGGCGAGGTGATGTCGTTCGACGACATTCGATGAACCCTCGCCTGCCCATCCGCGTGGTGCACTCATGCGTCGGCCTGCATGAGTGTGATCCGATCCTGGTCATGCGCATCGCCGTTATAGCGAGATGGTGACAACGCGCTGCCACATACTGCCTCGAGAAAGCCAACGTGGTGTCTTGCTTTGCGCATCATCGCATGGCTCTCACACAGCGAATCGGAACGGTTCCATTACGTCGAATCAGAGCCTCGTCGTCAAGCAATTCAACTGAGCAGTTACTCCGATGCAACTTTCGAGCGATCGAAAAATTGCGAGTGAATATCAAATCGGAAAGATCCGATCAGGTGTTTGCGATTTGTATTTGCTAGAGAGCAAATTGTAGCGTTTCGCATGGCGATGCCGAACGACAGGCTGACTCCATGGTCGACCCGCTGCAAGAAAATCCAACTATTGCAGCAACAGAACGGGTTTGATCGAATCTGCGATGTGATCGAGCAACGGAAGACAGTGCAGCGATGTGTTTCGAATAGCGGAGCGCGGGTTCGTTGGCCGCTGCATCATGCCGTCACAATCGTTGCTGTCGTGTCGGTTATTGCGCCGAAGCAACACCGGCGGGAAAAGGTAGAGATGCAACTTCTCCGAGAGAGTTGTTTGGTGCCTTGAAGACGCTAAACGCATGTTGATTGCGTGCTTCAGGGGAGAGCAATTTGTAAGTTTGATGGGCGTCACGATGCAATGAAGAGTCTGGGCGCAAGGTGCGTCGCGCTGCACGTGTTGCGCCATCATGGTATGCCAGATGTAAGGGTGGCAGCGATCAAGTTGCCAGCATCATTTGCAGCGGTCGGCAAGCGCCAATGTCAGCGCGCGGGAAGGATGACGCCCTTGCTGGTCAGAACCTGCCAGTGGTTTTTCTCGTATTTGATTTCCTCGATGCGACCGAGGTTAGGGACTTCCTGGCCCAACACGACTTCGATCACGCCGGGCTGCCCTTCGAGAATGGCGACGCCTTCGAACGCGCGCCGCACGCGCCAACCGGTAACGACCTCGCGCTTGGCGATCGTCGGCCGCAACTGGCGCTGAACGGTGCCGGTGATTTCGGAGGCGGGCGCCGGCGGTGTCGGTCGGGCGGCCTGGGCCTTTTCTTCCGCAAGGCGCTCGATTTTCGTGGCCGACACCGATTGATCCCGGTCAACCCGATCGAGACTTTGAACGATACGGCCAAAACGATCGTTCACGGCCTTGTTCGCTGCGTCGAGCGCCGCGCGGTTTGTGGCCAGATCGTTTGACAGGGCGGCCACCGTGCGTCGGAGTTGAGATACCGACTCCCTGATGTTGCGAAGTTCGGCGTCCGACGTTGCGACGACCGTGGATGGCCGCAGGTACAAATAGGCCAAACTGCCGGCGCAGAGGACTGTGGAAATCCCGACCATTGCGGCGAGTGTGATGAAGGGTGTGATCCACGCATGCAACTGCGGTGGCTTGACGACGAGTGTAGCCGCCGGGATGGGGACGCGTGCCTTGGATTTGACGTTCTCTGCGTGCGTTGTGGCGCGCGTGCGCTTCAGGTTCGCGAGAGCCTCTTTGGCGAGGAGTTCATCGATCGTCGCTGCGGCGGTGAGGTGAGCGCCGGCAGAGTTGGCCTTGCCGGCCGGTCGTGCATCTGACGCGTTTTTTCTGGCTGCGGCAGCATCGGCGGCCGGTTGCTCAGGTGATGAAGTGGGTTTGTCAGTGCTTGCATCGACCATGGTTTTTTTGCGGCGACCAGAGCAAATCGTACGTTGCCAGATAGCAACTGAACCTTGCCTGAGGCCGACGCGACAGACGTCATCGGCGGATGCGCAATTGAATGAACACAGTGATGATGCATAACGAACAATTTGTTTCTTTTTGTAACAAAACAGAGCGTTCTGTAGTTACCTCGATTTATTTTTTCTTGCACAGCGAATGAAAACTCTGGTCCTAGTCTGCGCCGATGGGAATCGATTCTAAATCTTGGGCCGAGAAGTTCGTTGCTGAGTTGACCGTCGAAGGTGAGCGCGTGCCGTTCGAGCGCGTGCTGGCTCACCATCTCGACGAGATCGCGAAGCTGCGCGCCACGTCGGGTCTCACGTGGCGGAGCCTGGCTTCCCTTCTCGCCCGCGCCGGAGCGCGGCGAGCCGATGGCGGTCTGATATCGGCGGACCAACTACGCGTCGGCTACGCAAGGCTGGCGCGCCAGGCGGAGAAGACCACGCAGCCCGGCAATCCGCAGGGCGGCGGCTGAAGGCACTCTGCGTCGAAGCCTGCTCATTGTGGCTCGATGCCTGCCCGCTTGATGATGCGTGACCACTTGTCGGTTTCGGCACGCAGGAAGGCATCGAGCGCCGCGGGCGTCGCGCGTTCTTCCTCGACCGGCGCCATGCTGAGTTCGGCAAACCGGTTGACCAGCGGCGGATCCTTGAGCGCCTTTTGCAGGGCGGCGACGAGCGCATCGACAATCGGCTTCGGCGTGTTGCGCGGCGCATAGAGGCCGTACCAGGTGGTGACGTCGAAGCCGGGTACGCCGGCTTCCGCCGACGTGGGCACGTTCGGCAGGGTCGCTACCCGCTTCTTGCTGGTGATCGCGTAGCCAGGAATGGTGCCGGCCTGGATATACGGCGTCGGGCCGGTCGCGGGATCGCAATAGACGTCGATGTGGCCCGCGATGATGTCGTTGAGCGCCGGCCCGCCGCCCTTGTAATAGACCGGGGTCAGCTTGGCATCGATGGCGCTCATGAACATCAGCCCGCAAAGGTGCGAGGCGGAGCCGAGACCGACATTGCCGTAGGTGACCTTGTCGCCCTGGGCGCGCGCATGGGCGACCAGTTCCTTGAGGTCCTTTGCCGGAAAGTTCGCTCGCGTCACCAGCAGCATCGGTACGTCGGTGACGAGACCGATCGGCGCGAAATCGCCGATCGGATCGAACGGCAGCTTGGCATAGAGCGCCGGCGCCGTTGCCTGGCCGACATGCATCAGCAGCAGCGTGTAGCCGTCTGGCGCCGCCTTGGCGACGCGATTGGTGCCGAGCGTGCCGCCCGCGCCAACGACGTTCTCGATCACGATCGACTGCTTCAGCGTAGCGCTCATCGACGTTCCGAGCAGGCGCGCGATCACGTCGCCGGGTCCGCCGGCCGAGAACGGAACCACCATGGTGATCGGCCGGTTCGGATATTCCTGTCCGAAGGACGGCAGCGCCGGCAATGACAACAGCAGCAACAGCAAAACTCTTGCGATGAACTTCATTGTATTCTTCCCCCCATCTGCCGCCCGCCCTTGCTGGACTGGGCTGGTTACTCATCGGCTACAGCTTTTTCCTTTTCAGCGGACGATTGCTCGATCATGCTGAGTGCGGCCACTGCGGCGGCCTTGACGTGATCGACGCAGCACTGCTCGGCAAGGTCTGGATCACCGCTCTGGATCGCACGCCAGATCGCGGTGACCTCGCGCAAGCTCTTGTTGATGCGCTTCGGGTGCGACATCGAGGTAATTCGCAACAGCGTGATGCGGTCGTGCAGGGGCCTGAGCATCCGCTCGACAAAGGTATTCTGGCAGCCGCCAATCAGCGCGGCATAGAAATCGGTCTTGGCTTCCAGCGCTGCGGTCAGATCGCCTTCGGCGAACGCCGCCTTCAGTCGCGTAAGCGCATCCCCAATTCGCCGCACCACATCCGGATCGTGAAGGCGGGCGCATTCGCGGCCGGCAAATCCTTCGAGCACGGCGCGGGCCGCGTAGAGTTGCTTGGCTTCGTCGAGACTGATGGTGCTGACGACCGGGCCGCGGTGAGGGACCGTGTTGACGAGACCATCCGCTTCCAGCGCCCGGAGCGCCTCGCGGATGGACGGCCGGCTCACCCCCATCATCTCGCACAGCTCGCGTTCGACCAGGCGCTGGCCCGGCTTCAGCGTTCCCGACATGATCGCTTCGCGCAGCTTTTGCGCGACCATCGAGCGGACGGTCGGAACGTCCTCGATTCGAAGCGTGGAATGCAGTTCTCCGCGTTTTTCCATTGTCTACCGCCCTGATACCGACGTTGGTTCAATAACGATTTACGGGCAGAATCATCATCTCCGCAATCTGAACATGCGGCGGCTGGTCCACCAGCACGACACGGCGCCCGCGATCGAGCGGCGCGTTGGTATTCGCGCAGCCCATCCCGCCGGCGGCGCCGCTCAACGACGTTCCTGCCCGATGTTTCGGCCATCGAATCTCCAGCGTGGATCGGTCGTTTGTGCTCATGCGGCAGCCCAGCCTCCGTCGACCGGCAGCGTGGCGCCGGTGATGTCCTGTCCGGCGGGGCTGGCCAGGAAGACGACCATTGCGCCTATGCTTTCCATGGCGATGAACCGCGCGCTCGGCTGGCGCGCCGCCAGATAGTCGCGCGTGGTCTCGTCGACGCTTCGGCCTTCGTGGGCTGCGATCGATGCGATCTTCCCCTGGATCGCCGGAGTCGGCAGGGTGCCCGGGGAGATCGCGTTGCAGGTGATACCGGTCGTCGCCGTCTCGATCGCGACCGCCCGGGTCAGGCCGAGGATGGCGGTCTTGGTCGTGACGTAGTCGATGCGGTCGGCAACGGCGCGGGTCGAGTAGATCGAAGCCATGTTGATGATGCGGCCCCAGCCGCGCTGCTTCATCGCCGGCAAGGCGAGGCGGATCAGGTGAAACGGCGCCGACAGGTTGACCGCCAGCGCCTCCTCCCATCGTTCCGGCGCAAACGCTTCGACCGGAGCGAAATGCCGGACCACCGCGTTGTTCACCAGGATGTCGATCGCTCCGCGCCCCAGGAGATCGGCCATCATGGCCTCGATCGATTGGCGCTGCGACAGATCAGCGGCGATGCTCGTGACCTCGACGCCGAAGCGGGACCGGAGCTTGTCCGCCGTCGCAATCGGTTCGGCCAAGTCATGAAGGACGATATCGGCACCAGCGCCGGCAAGGCTTTCCGCCACGGCCAGTCCGAGGCCTGCCGTCGCGCCGGTCACGAGTGCCCGCTTTCCCTTCAGCATCCAGGTCCAGTCTCCGGTTACTTCTTCCGATGGGTTCGGCGAGAACTTCCCGCGCATTGCGGAAGGCATCGACGCGCACCGGTACGTCGTCCATTGAGTGCAGTGTTTGGGCGAGCCGCCAGGCGGTCGGTGGTCATGGCAATCGTTCCCCAGCGCGGCTGTTGATCTAGCCGCGCATTTCCACCCCGGCCCACTCTTCCAGGACTTTTGCGATCGACGTGAAGTCGGACGACGCGCCGTATTTGGCATTGGTGATCGCAAGCATCTGGCGGACGACGGAGCCGCAGACCATCGGGACGCCCATAGCCTCGGCTTCATCGATGCAGAGCCGTACGTCCTTGTAGGAGAGGCCGGTGGTGAAGCCGAAATCGAACGTGCCGGGAAGGACCGCACGCGGAAATTTGTCCTCGGATGCGCTGTTGCGGCCGCTGCTGGCGTTGATGATGTCGATCAGCACCTTGGCATTGACGCCGCCCTTGACGCCCATCGCAACCGCTTCCGACGTGATCACAAGCGCGGCAGCCGCCATCAAATTGTTGGCGAGCTTTGCGGTTTGCGCCGTGCCCGGCTTGTCGCCGGTGTAGAACAGCTTGCCGAAATGTTTCAGGATCGGCTCGACCCTGTCAAAAGTTGCCTTCGGACAGGACACCATGACCGCCAGCGTGCCGTTGACCGCGCCCTTGATGCCACCGCTGACGGGAGCATCTACCAGCGTGATATTTCTGGGCTTGAATCCTTCCGCGATCTGCTTGGCTGCGCCCGGGCCGCTGGTGGACAGGTCGATCACGATGCTGGCGCGGTTTCCTGCAATGAGACCGTCAGGCTCCAGCGTGACGGCCTTGACGATGTCGGGGGTCGGCAGGCTGGCGAGCACGATATCTGCAGACGAAGCAACTTCGGCGGGGGAGTTTGCGAGACGCGCACCGCGCGCAACCAGCGGCTTGGTTGCCTCGCTCTGCGTGTCGTAGACGCACAGGGAGTAGCCGGCATCCATCAGCCGCCCGGCCATCGGTCCGCCCATGCGGCCCGTTCCCACGAAGCCGATTGTCTCTCCTGCCATCGTCTCACTCCCTGTCGCGCCGCCTCGAGGCGGGCCTTGGTTGTTCTTGTTGCGACAGGGTTCCCCTGGCCGCGTTTCGGCGAATGTCCAGATTGTCAGTCAATCTGTCAAGCATAAGATTCTTGTCGACAGGCCACGGCGCGCCGGAATAGGGTCCGGAAACGGGGTTCGAGGAATTCGCTCAGTGCGGCAGGATGAAGCGCAAGGCGCCGGCACAACGCTCGCCAATTTCGTTGCCGGGACGGCGTGGGCGGATGTCGCGGCGCAAAATCACGAGGCGAAACGCTCGATCCTGAATTTTTTTGCGACCGCGCTGGGGTCGGCGAATGATCCTGCCGTTAGCGGCGCGTTGCGAGCACTAACCCCGTTCAACGGCGCGGCGACATCCGCGGTCATCGGCCGGACTGAACGGCTCGATGCGATGGGGGCGGCGTTCGTCAATGCCATTTCGGCCAATCTGCTCGATTTTGACGATACCCATCTCGATACGATCATCCATCCGGCCGCGCCGGTTGCGCCGCCGGTGCTGGCCCTGGCGCAGGCGCGCAGGTTTTCAGGGCAAGCCGTTCTGACGGCATTCATTCTCGGCGTGGAGGTGGAATGCCGCGTCGGCAACGCGGTATCACCCGGGCACTATGCGCGCGGCTGGCATATCACCTCGACCTGCGGCGTGTTCGGCGCCGCCGCGGCCTGTGCCTGGCTTCTCAAGCTTCCGGCAGGCCAGATCGCAAATGCGATCGGCATTGCGGCCAGTCAATCCGCGGGGATCGTCGAAAATCTTCCGAGCGCCGCCAAGAATGTCAGCGTCGGCAATGCCGCGCGCAACGGTCTGTTCGCGGCGCTGCTTGCGGCGGAGGGCTATTCCGCTTCGCCGCGCGCCATCGAGGGGCCGCTCGGCTGGGCCCGTGCCATGGGCGACGAGCCGGATATCGGCCGCTTGACCGGCAATCTAGGCAAGACTTGGGAGATCGCGAAGAATACCTACAAGCCGTATCCGGCGGGCATCGTGTTTCATGCCGTGATCGATGCCTGCTTCAGTCTGCGGGCAAAGCTGAATCGGCCCGTTGACGAGATGACGTCCATCACGGTGGAGGGTTCGACCCTCTTGCTGGCGCGCGGCGACCGTCCGGTTCGCAATGAGCGCGATGCGCGAGTCAGCATCCATCATTGCGCTGCCTGCGCGCTGTTGCTGGGCAAGGCCGGTGTTCCCGAGTTCGAGGACGCGACCGTGTTCCGGCCGGACATCGTGGCGTTGCGTCGGAAGGTGAGGGCGGCGCTCGACACCTCGCTTCCGGATGGCGCTGCACGCGTTACGATCCAACTGACCTCGGGGGAAACATTCAGCGAGATCGTGATGGCAGCAAAGGGCAGCCTCGCCGACCCGCTCTCCGATCGCGACCTCGAGGCGAAGCTGCGCGAATGCGCGCGGCTGGGTGGAAGCGATTGGGATCCAGATCGAATCATTGACGGCGTTTGGCGTCTCGATACGCTGGCTGACGTCTCAAGCCTGATGAGGGCGCGCGGCTGAGCCGTGCGGCCTGGAAAGACCGTACTCAAACAGTGGAAAGGAACCAGCGATGACTGAATTGTTCGACAAGGGATTGAAGGTCCGCAAGGAAGTGCTCGGCGAGGATTACGTCAACAAGTCCATCGCGGGCGCTGACGAATTCACCCGGACCATGGCGGAGTGGTCGACAGAGTTCTGCTGGGGCGCGTTATGGACGCGGCCGGGCCTGGACCGCCGCACCCGCAGCATCGTCAATTTGGCCATGCTAGGCGCGCTGAACCGGCCTCATGAACTGAAGCTGCACGTCAAGGGCGCGCTGAAGAACGGCGTTACCAAGGACGAGATCAAGGAGATACTGCTTCAGGTTGGCGTTTACTGCGGCATTCCTTCTGGAATCGACGCATTCCGCAACGCGCGCGAGGCGTTCAACGAAGTCGAAGCGAAGTGAATCGCCGCCAGCGTATTTGAGGATAGCATGGCCGAGCCGGAGTACGAGCTCTTTGCCATCCGCTACGCCACGCGCGAAGCGCGGCGGAGCGAGCACTTCATCGGCGGCGATCCGCATGATGGTCCGATGCCAATGGACTATTTCATGTGGGTGGCCAGGGGTGGAGACCATACGTTCGTCGTCGATACCGGATTCAACGCGGAAGTATCAAGCAAGCGCAAGCGGACGTTTCTGCGCTGTCCGGTGGAGACGCTCGGTGCGTTCGACATCGATGCGAACGCGGTCGAGGATGTCATCCTCACGCATCTGCATTACGACCATGTCGGAAATTTCGATCGGTTCCCCAAAGCGCGATTTCATCTGCAGGAGCGCGAGCTGGCATATGCTACCGGGCGCTTCATGCGATATCCGAGATTATCGCACTCATTCGAGGTCGAAGACGTCTGCGGGATCGTGCGGCTGAACTATGCGCGCCGGGTCCTGTTCTACAATGGTGACGCCGAAATCGCTCCGGGGCTTACGATACATGCGGCCGGCGGACATTCGGCCGGGCTTCAGTTCGTTCGCGTCCGAACGCGCCGGGGATATGTGGTGCTCGCGTCCGATGTCAGTCACTTCTATGAGAACATGGCGAGCGAGCGGCCGTTTACGACCTCCTTCCATATCGGCGAGATGCTGGAGGGCTTCGATAAGCTGCGGGCACTTGCGCCAGACGAGAGCCATATCGTGCCGGGGCACGATCCGCTGGTTATGAAGCTCTATCCGGCTCCGAGCCCGCAACTGGAAGGCATTGCCGTGCGCCTCGACGTGCCGCCATCCGGCGCCGCGCCGGTCCGAACGGATTATTCGTCGGGGCACTAGCTGGCGTGCTGGTCTTGCTGCGATTATTTCTCCGCCGCGGCGCGTAGAATAGGCATCAGCCGCGCCGTTTCGCTTTTCACGAGATCGGCGAGGGCCTTTGGTCCGCGCCGCTCCGGCTCCACGGGATCGGCGCCGAGCTCGGCCAACCGCTTCCGTACGGCCTCCTCGTTGAGCCCCTTGCCGAGGGCGTCAGAGAGCTTGTCGATCACCGCCTGCGGCGTTCCGCTCGGCACGAACACCGCGTAGAACGGCGCAATATCGAACTCGGGCAGGCCCTGCTCGTGGGAGGTCGGTACGTCGGGCAGCAGCGGACTGCGCTTTTTGGCGGCGATCGCCAGCGCCTTGACGTTGCCTGCCCGCACCTGGCTCAATGTTCCGAGCACGGGATCGCACTCATAGTCGACCTGACCTCCCAGCATCGCGTTCAACACCGGGGCCGTGCCGGTGAATGGAATCATCGTTGGCTTGATGCCGATCGCCGAATGAAGAAGGAGACACCCGATATAGGAGACCGAGCCGAGCCCGGCGTGCCCGACATTGAGCTTTTCCGGGTTGGATTTCGCGTAAGCGATAAATTCCTTGAAGCTGTCCGCGGGAAAGTCTTTGCGGACGACCAGCAGTTCCGGATATTCGGCCGTCAATCCGATCGGCTGGAAGTCCTTTTGCGGATCGTAGCCCAGGTTGGGATAGAACGCCGGCGCCAGCGCGTTGGTGCCGAGGTGGCCGGACAGGATCGTGTATCCGTCAGGCGCGGCGCGGGCGGCACGAAGCGCTCCGGTCGTGCCGCCGCCACCTGTGACATTCTCCACCACAAATCTCTGGCCCAGGTATCGGCTGAAGATGTCGGCAACGAGCCTGCCGGTGATATCCGCGGGCCCACCAGCTGCAAACGGAACGATGATCGTGGCTGTTCTCGTCGGATAATCCTGGGCCTGTGCGCTGCTCAATCCCGCCAGCGCCAGAACAGCGGCCGTCATCAGATGCCTTGCCATACTTTGCCTCCCCGAAATCATTATTGTTTTGTGGGTGTGACCAT
>DAIMKE010000107.1:0-10748 GCA_036721875.1 Bradyrhizobium sp.
GGTCAAGGTACGCCGGCCGGGGATCGCGGAACGCGTCGATGCCGACCTCCGGCTCATCCGCCGCATCGCGCGGCTCGCCGCGAGGCACTCACCGGAGATCCGCCGCCTCAAGCCCGACGAACTGCTCCGGTTCTTCGCGGAGAGCCTGTCGCAGGAAATGGACCTCAGCGCCGAAGCGGCAGCCTGCGAGAGCATCGGCGCGTTCCTGCAGCCGCTCGGCGTTCGCACGCCGGCCTTCTACTGGGATCAGGTCGGCCGCCGGATCAACGTGCAGGAGCGGCTTGACGGCATGCCCGTCCGCGAGGTTCTCGACGGGGCGGGTGAGGGCGGTGCTGACGTCGCCGGCAGATATGCCGATGCGGTGCTGCGGATGATCATCTTCAACGGTCGGTTTCACGCGGACCCCCATCCCGGCAACGTCTTTGTTCTGGCCGACGGGTCGTTGGCGTTCATCGACTTTGGGGCGGTCGGCGTGCTCAGTCCCGCCCGGCGGAACGAGGTTGTCACGCTCGTCCTTGCCATCGCGGGTGAGGACACACGATCGGTGACGGACGTACTCCTGCAATGGTCGGGCGAGACCGCCGTGGATCGCCAGGCGCTGACCCGCGACCTCGACGCGCTGATCGGCCAGTTCCGCGGGGCGGTACTCCAGCAGATCGAGCTCGCCGACATCTTCGGCCGCGTGTTCGCGCTGCTGCGCACCTACCGCCTTGCGCTGCCACCCGATCTGGCCCTGCTGCTGCGCACCCTGCTGATCGCCGAAGGGTTCGTGCGACGGCTCGATCCCGGCTTCGACATCGCCGCGCGCGCCGCACCGATCGCGCGCGAACTGCTGAGGGAGCGGATCGGCCCGGCCGGCCTCAAGCGTGGCGGACGCCGGCTGGCGACGAGCCTTGGCCGTCTGGCCGCCGCCTCGCCCGAGCTGGTGGCCTTCGCCGAGCGGGTTGCGCGGTCGGGTGCGCTGCCGATCGAATTGCAGGGAGGCGCGGTTTTCCGAACTTCGGCATCGCCCTGGCGCGCCGATCCCAACATTCTGTCCGCCGGACTGCTTGTCGCCGGCGCGATCCTCCAGCGCGACCATGATGTTGTCGGAGCGATGTTGATGGCGTCAGCGGTGCTGCCCGCAGGCTGGGCTTGGTTTTCGAGCAGGCGGAGGCGCTGACTTCCTGCTGCCCGACCTTCCGCATACCCGACTCTCCACCCTTGCCCTTTCGCGCGCTTGTTCGCGTATCCGGCTCCGCGCTGAGAAGTGGAACAACCCAGGAGAGGGGGCGTTTTTGGACAAGTAAACCAGTCGGTGTATAAACGGCGCCCAGGTTCGATCGAACGAGGGCTTTGCGTGTCGGAACAACCGGATCACGAAGCGCATGTACCGGCTGAGGAGTGGTCTGACTTCGGTGCTGCACTGAGCGACCTGATGCCCAGGCTGGCGAGCTATGCGCGATCGCTGACAAGAAATCCCGATGCTGCACAGGATCTCGTTCAGGACACCGTGCTGAAAGCCTGGCGCAGCCGTGCGTCCTTCGAGGCGGGCACGAATTTGAAAGCGTGGACCTTCCGTATCCTTCGCAACTCCTTTCTGTCGCAGGTTCGTCGTAAAGGTGCGGGACAGGCAGGGGAGACCGCCGAACTGATCGATGTTCCGGTGGCGTCAAACCAGGAGTCGGTCGTGACGTTGGGCGATGTTCGCCGCCTATGGCCGCGCCTGACACCCGAGCAGCAGCGGTGCATCCAATATGTTGGGATCGAGGGTTTGAGCTACGAAGAGACAGCCACTATCGAACAGGTTCCTGTCGGCACGATCAAGAGCCGCGTGGTGAGAGGGCGGCAGATGCTGCGCTCACTCCTGGATCAAACGACCATCGTACCAGCTAAGCGGACAGCATCACGGATCCTGTCGGTCGATTCGTCCCCTCAATATAAACCGTCGCGCGATGATGATGAACACTCAAAGCAGATCGAACTGCTGCGAAGGTGGCGCGCGGAGCGTGCGGCCGCTCGCTGCGCCGTCGGATGACTTTCTTGGGATCCACCTGATACCGTTGTGTCCCTTCCGCTTCAGACCTGCGATGGACCGCCGTGGCGCCACGAGTTGATGATGGCACGAAGAAGTCGTCTCGCGGGTTTGCCCGTTTAACGGTGCCAAACGGGGGATTTTCCCTGGATCATGTATTTCTGCCAGCATTCACCTCTGATCGTCGCACCCTGGTTAGAGCAGCGGAAGAGCGCAAACTGCCATGGCCATTCAACCAAGGCTCCGAAGTCCACTGGCGATGATCCGCATGGCGCGATCCAACATCTCGTCCCGATCGCCATCGAGAAAAGCGGCGACACCAGCAATCATTCTTGCCGCAAGCTGGACATCTTCAGTCATGACGCCACTTGGCAGCGCATTGCAGGCGATCGCATGGGACAGCATGTGCTGCATGGTGTCATCAGCTTCCGATCTCAGCCTCGACACTGCCGGGTCAAGAGAGCCGCTGCCGATCCCTATGCTGGCCTTGGCGTGAAAGGCGGCCACTCCGCCATAGTGCTTGATGAATTCCTCAAACAGTCGGGGTTCATCGGCATGCTGCGAGACCACCGCTCTAAGTTCGTCAAGGAGCCTCTCGAGAACTGCTACGATCATCGCATCGCGGTCAGAGAAGTTCCGATAGAGCGCTCCGCGGCCAACACCGGCACGTTGTGCGATCTGCTCTAACGCGACATAACCTTTGTTACCGGACTAGCGGCTTTCTATTTCGTGACGGCCATTTACCTGCCCTTGGACGTGAACCGCAGTCGCTCAGCTTAGGTCCGGCGATTCAAAGCTATTGTCCGATGATCCTACGCCACTTTCGGCCCACCGGCCGGCGATCAAACGTCAAAATCGCGGAGAGCCGATCGATGTGCGGCTATCTTACGCAACGACAACAGCCTCAGCGGCACAGCCCCAGAAGTCTGTCCGATAATCTTTCTTATCGGACAGACTTGAGCTCGCCGGGCAGGGGTGGCAAACCACCTTGGACAGTCCATCGAATCGCGGCACCGATCTTGCAATACCCAAGCCCCGACGAACTCGAGCCCGAGCCCGTCACGCTGCCGGCGCTGGCGCCGGACGCGGCGATGCTTGCCGTGCTCCACGAGGATCTCGAACGCGCGGCCGCCTACAAGAAGGCCGCGCGTGCCGCCTCGACCCATCGCGCCTATGATTCAGACTGGATCATCTACACCGACTGGTGCCGCGCCCGCGGCCTCGTAGCGATGCCGGCACATCCGGAACAGATAGCCGCGTTCGTCGCCAACCAGGCCGCGTCCGGTCTTAAGCCAAGCACTATCGAGCGGCGCGTCGCGGCAATCGGTCACCATCACCGCACAAGCAACTATCCAGCGCCCACCGCGCACCCCGAAGCCGGAGGCCTGCGCGAGGCGCTTGCCGGCATCCGCAACGAAATACGGGCGAAGAAAACCCGCAAGGAGCCCGCAGACGCGGCCGCGCTCCGCAACATGCTGGCACAGATCAAGGGCGACGGCTTGCGCGCCCGTCGCGATCGTGCCGCGCTCGCGATCGGCATGGCCGCCGCGCTGCGCCGTTCGGAGCTGGTGGCACTGACACTCGAAAGCGTCGGTATCCTCGAGCACGGGATCGAACTGTATCTGGGCGCCACAAAAACCGACCAGGCCGGCGAAGGCGCGACGATCGCCATTCCCGAAGGCACCCGGCTGCGCCCGAAGGCGCTGCTGCTGGACTGGATCGGCGCCGTGCGCGTGCTGGAGGCCGGCATCATCCGCACGCCCGCGCAAGAAGCGGCGGTCCCGCTGTTCCGCCGCCTCACCCGAAGCGACCAGCTCACCGCCGAGCCGATGTCCGACAAGGCAGTCGCGCGCTTGGTCAAGCGCTATGCCGCCGCCGCCGGCTACGATGCCGCCAGATTCTCCGGTCACTCGTTGCGCGCTGGGTTCCTGACCGAAGCGGCCAGTCAGGGCGCGACGATCTTCAAGATGCAGGAGGTCAGCCGCCACAAGACGGTGCAGGTGCTCTCGGACTATGTCCGCTCGGCCGAGCGGTTCCGCGACCATGCCGGCGAGCGGTTTCTCTGACCTAGAACGCCGCCGCTCGCGACGGCCGCCCTCATGATCAGGCAGTGACGCTGCGACTGATCTAGCGCAGGGTGCGGCAGCCGCCCCGTCCTTACCGTCACGTAGCCTTGGCGGCGAGTGCGGCCATCCGGATCGCGCCCAACGCTGAAAGGAAATCGGAAAATTGTCCCTGGAGCGCGCTGCTCCCATGCCGGGACTTCGCGACAAGGGCCTGATTCATGCAGCTCATCCCCGTCATCCTTTCCGGCGGCGCAGGGACGAGACTTTGGCCACTCTCCACCGAGCAGACACCGAAGCAGTTCCTTCCACTGGCAGGCGAGGAAAGCCTCCTGCAGCAGACGGCCTTGCGTGCCAGGAGTATCGCGCAAGCTAGCTCCCCCGTCGTCGTCGCCAGTCAGAACCATGAGCGGCAGATCCTCGGAGAGCTCGAAGCAGTGGGATGCCCACCCTCCCGACTGCTCCTCGAACCGATCGGGCGCAACACCGCCGCCGCCCTTGCCATGGCGGCGCTCGAAAGCACGGACGAGAGCGCCTTGTTGCTGGTCATGCCGAGCGATCATGTGATCAGGGACGTAGAGTCCTTCGACGAGGCCGTGCACCGGGCTCTTCCTCTGGCCCGGGACGGCTGGCTGGTGACGTTCGGCATCACTCCAGACCGCCCCGCGACCGGTTATGGCTATATTCACATGGGAGAGCCGCTCTCCGGCGAAATTAACCGGGTGAATCGCTTTGTTGAGAAGCCGGAGGCGGCACGCGCGGAACGCATGCTTGCCGATGGCGGATATGTTTGGAACGCAGGCATCTTCCTGCTCCGCTCGGACCGCCTGATCGAGGAACTCTCGGTTCACGCGCCCGGGCTTCTCCAATCGGTCCGCAAGGCTTTGGCGAACGCCCATCGCGAGGGCATTCGAGTGATTCCCGATAGAGCCGCCTTCGCGTCCGTAGAGTCGAAATCGATCGACTATGCCGTGATGGAGCACGCCGCGCGCATGGCGGTGGTTCCCGTCGACGTGGGATGGTCGGATATCGGGAGCTGGGATGCGCTTCATGAGATCGAGGCCCAAGACGACAGCGGAAATGCGCTGCACGGCGATGTTCTAGCGCTGGAAAGCCATGGATGCCTGATCCGGACGAGCGGGCCCCGCGTTGCCGCGCTAGGCGTGTCCGATCTCGTCATCGTTGCCACAGATGACGTCGTGCTGGTGATCCCGCGGGAGCGTGCTCAGGAGGTGCGCCGACTGGTTCAACGGGCCGGCCAAGCGACGCCTCCGCCACCGCGACGACCGCAGCGAACCGCCACCCTGTCGATCGCCACGCCCGCCGCCTCCTGAGCAGGAAATGGGATCGGCTACACGAAACTCGAAGACGCCCGGAATGGAGAGTAAGATGAACGGCAATGCTCTGACGCCGCCGGTTCGCCACATCGCGCTGATCGGCAATTTCCCTCCTCGACGCTGCGGCATCGCGACTTTCACCGCCGATCTGCACGAAGCGCTGCGCCAGATATCGCCCGACGCCGGTCTCTCCACTGTCGCGATGAACGATCCTGGGACCCGGCACCGCTACCCGGAGGAAGTAGGTTACGAGATCGCGCAGGACGATCCCGACGCCTACCTGGCGGCCGCGGACCACCTCAATGCGCTCAATCCGGACGTCATCTGCGTTCAGCATGAATTCGGCATCTTTGGTGGGAAGGCAGGCGGCTACTTGCTGCCGATGCTCGAGAGACTTCGGGCGCCGGTCGTCACGACGCTTCACACGGTGCTGACGCAGCCCGACCCGGATCAACGACGGGTGATGCGCGCTCTCGCCGAGCGGTCATCCCGCCTGGTCGTCATGACCGAGATGGGCCGAACGATCCTTACCCGTGATATGGAGGTGGCGGCCGGCAAGATCGCCGTGATCCCGCATGGCATCCCCGATCTGCCCTTCCTGGACCCGGCCTTCCACAAGCACCGCTTCGGGCTCGACGGCCATCGCGTCATCCTGACCTTCGGCCTGCTTTCCCCGAACAAGGGCATCGAGGTGATGATCGAAGCGCTTCATCGCCTCGTGAAGGACCATCCAGATCTCGTATACATCGTCCTCGGCGCGACGCACCCTCATCTGGCGGCGCGCGAGGGCGAACGCTACCGCGACGAGCTGGCAAGTCGCGTCCGCCGCCTCGGTCTCGAGAGCCATGTGCGCTTCGTGAACGAGTATGTCGACGCGCCGACCTTGCAGGCGTGGCTCTCGGCCTGCGACATCTATGTGACGCCCTATCTCTCCGAGGCGCAGATCACGAGCGGAACGCTCGCCTACGCTGTCGGCTTGGGCAAGGCGGTGATCTCTACCCCCTATTGGCACGCGCAGGAGTTGCTCGCCGGGCGTCGCGGTCAGCTCGTCCCCTTCGGTTCGCCCGAGGCGCTCGCCGCATCCGTGGGCGCCGTTCTGTCCGACAGGAACCTTCGCGACGAGATGCGGCGCAACGCTTATCAAGCCGGCCGTGACATGATCTGGCCGGTGGTGGCAGAGCGCTATACGACGCTTTTCCAGTGGGCGCGCATCGAGGTCTTTGGAAAGCCGGGCGTCGTACAGCTTCACGCCTCCAAGTCGAAGCCGCCGAAGCCAAGCCTTAGCGCCGTGGCGCGGATGAGCGATGGGTGCGGTATGCTGCAGCACAGCCGGTCCACCGTCCCGGATCGGCGCCATGGCTATTGCCTCGATGATAACGCCCGCGCGCTGATGCTCGCCACGCAGTTCGAAGCAGAGCGAATCGAGGCCAAGCGTGCGCTCGCCCTGGCGCCTACCTACGCTTCGTTCGTCGACCTTGCCTGGAACGAGCAGTCACAGCGCTTTCGCAACTTCATGGGTTTCGACCGGAGCTGGCTCGAACAGGAAGGTTCACAGGACAGCTTCGGCCGCGCCGTCTGGGCGATCGGCCGTACGGCCGAGCTCACCCGCAATCACGGTCTCAAGCTCTGGGCGACGGCGCTTGCAGACAAGGTGATCCCGGCAAGCGCATTCCTCACCAGCCCCCGCGCCCGCGCCTTCGCCATTCTCGGCCTAGCAGCGCATCTCAGCGTCTACCCGGGCCACCGACCGGCAAGGCTTCAGCTTGAATCGTTCGCCGGGGAGCTGCACGACCTGCTTCGTACAGTAAGGCGGGACGCCTGGACGTGGTTCGAGCCGGTCCTTGCCTATGACAATGCCCGCCTGCCGGAAGCACTGCTGCTGGCGAGTACCGTCCTCGGCTGCACGGACATGCGACAGGACGCCCTGGAGGCGCTGGACTGGCTCCGGCGCCAGCAGACCGCTCCGGAAGGCCATTTCCGGCCGGTCGGCACCCAAAGCTTCGGCGCGGCCTTTCAACCGCCGCGTGCCTTCGATCAGCAGCCGCTCGAGGCCTGGGCGACGATCGATGCCTGCACGCTCGCATTCGCGCAGGACGGCGATCGCCGATGGCGGGACCATGCCGAAGCCGCGTTTGCCTGGTATCTCGGCGCAAACGACCTCGGCGTGCGGATCGCGAGCCCCGATGGCGGTTGCTACGATGGCCTGCAGGTGGATCGGGTGAACCTCAACCAAGGCGCGGAATCCATCCTCGCCTACCAGTTTGCAGCCCTGGCGATCGCGCGCTTGCGCAACAAGGCGGCCGTGTCGGACACAAGCGAGGAGCGCCCGGTGGCCGCGTCCGGAGGCAAGGCATGCCGCTGATCCAATCCAGCCTGCACCTCCTTCCGAACCCTTCCAGGGTGGTCGTTCGGCCCTTGCAGATCGCTTCGGAGCCGCGGGACCTCAACCCTGTCGATAATGAGCGGATGCGCCGGATCATCGCTGCCGTGCGGGCGATGGACGGCCGCACGACCCAAGCGGAGCTTGCCCTCGTGCTCGCGGATTTCGAGAGCCGGCACCGTGAGATTCGCAAGGTTTTCGAAGAGCGTTACGATCAGGTCGCGAGTGACATGGGTCTCACCGGATCGTTAGACCGTTCGCAGCGTCAGCTTATCGGCGCCTATTTTTGCCATGAATATTCGTTCGGTGCCGCGGCGGTCATGAACCCGAGCATCGTACCTCATCCTGACCAGACGGGGCTCCCGCATGGGGCATTGCGCTTCATCCTGTCCCTGCGCGCCGTCGGCGAAGGGCACATCTCGTCGGTGACGTTCCGCCAAGGCATCGTCCTCTCAGACGGCTCGCTCGAACTCGAGCCGGAACCGGATCTTGCGGTCGCCGCCAAAGCCGAGAGCCACGACGATGGCAGAGTCGTCTTTCGCCGTCATGACTGCAGCAACCGTCTCGACGAGATGGTGCTGTTTCCATTCACGCCCGCGCAGCGCAACGGCTTGGAGGACCTACGCCTCGTACGATTCGAGCAGAATGATGGCGGCCATACCTATTACGGCACCTATACTGCCTACAGCGGCAAGGCGATCTCCTCGGAAATCCTCCAGACCCGCGATTTCGAGACGTTCGAGCTTCGCCCGCTCCAGGGCAGCGCCGCACGCAACAAAGGCATGGCGCTCTTCCCGCGTAGTTTCGACGGAGACTATTTGATGATCGGCAGGCAGGATGGCGAAAGCCTTTATCTGCTGCGCTCCTCCGATCTCCATCGCTGGGAGCATGGCGAACTTCTTGCCCGCCCCGAATTTGCCTGGGAGCTCATTCAGATCGGCAACTGCGGATCACCAATTGAGCTGGAAGAAGGGTGGCTGGTGCTCACCCACGGCGTCGGCGCCATGCGCAAATATTCCATCGGGGCGCTGCTGCTCGATCGGGATGACCCCAGCCGCGTCATCGGCCGAACAGCAGTGCCGCTCCTCTCGCCCTCGGATGAAGCACGCGAAGGCTATGTCCCCAACGTCGTCTACACCTGCGGTGCGTTGGCGCACGCCGGCCGCCTGATCATGCCGTATGGCGTGGCGGACAGCTCCGTGAGCTTCGCGTCGATTGACCTGGCGGAATTGCTGGCGATGCTGTCGCCGCCAGCTGCCGCCCGGTCCCCACTCGCCCACGATGTGGAGCCGATCCGGGACCGAACGGACGCGTGATCCTTCCTTCACTCTGACGGCGCAGCGGACGTTAGTCGCGCACCAGCAGGCACTTGCCTAGTGCAGCGTCGTGTCGGTCTCGACGTCCGCCTCCGCGATGACATACTCGTCCCCCTCCCCCGCGAAGAACATCGTGACGCGTTCTTCCTCGTTTTCTGGAGGCGGCCGGTCAGGGAAACGTTCAGGCCAGGTGCCGTTTACGTAGGACAAAAGCGTGGACCAGGCGATTGCATGATTCGGATGCGTCGACAGGAAGACCTTTCCGAGGTGCTCGATCATCAGGACGACAACGGACATACGCCTACTCCGCCACCTTGACTCGCGAGAACATCTGCAAAGACGAGGTCGCGGAGAGAGGATCAGACCATCAACGGCTTCCGGCTGGGTTGGAAGTGCGAATGCCTGACAAAATCCGTTCCACTTCGAAGAGATCGCCCGACGTCTCGACACCAGGTCCGCAGAGACGAATGATCATTCGCCCCTCGACTACCTTGCTTCCAATTCGAGGTGCGGATCCGAGGCCAAAATGAACGCCTGGCTTATCGAGCACATGCTGATAGAGCCGCCAATAGCGGCGCCATTCAGCCGCGCTTCCGCTCGTCGAAATGGTCATATGACCGGATCGGAGCGGCACATACGACACATCGCGGCTTAACTGTGCGCGTTCGATCGCAAAGCAGCGCGCCCCACGGCCCGCAGCGACTTGCGCCGCTTTCCTCAGCAACCCCGTTCGCACCGACCGGTCAGGCCAGCGTGTCGGGGCGAGGATTGCGATTTCATAGCTCGGCTGATCGCCGCTCCCGACCTCGTGGACTTCGAAAGTCGGGAGCTGGGGCCCGCTTTTTGCAGACGCCGAGTCGACATGCGCGGCCGAGACAAGGGCGAGCACGCCGCACCACCAGTTCCCCCTTGTGGACCGGACCGAGCGTCGCAGCAGCCGGCCAAAGCATTGCCGTGTTCCGGAGGCGTCAGCGGCGGAGGCGAACCGTACCATCGGATCCGCCGCCCCGCTCAGCTCGCCCTTGCAATCACGACGCGCGCGGGCCTCACAAGCCGGCCAGCAACCCTGTATCCGGGCTGGAGGGTCTCGAGGACCAGGCCGTCACCTGTCTCGTCATCAGATCGCGATGAAATCGCATCATGGATGTTGGGGTCGAACGCCTCGCCCGTGCCGGGGCATATTCGCTCGACGCCCACCTTGATCAGCGCATCGAGAAACGCGCGACTGGTCGCCCGGAGCCCGTTTAGCAGGGCATCGACACTCGGCTGCGTTCTTTCCTCGGTTCGGCCGGCCGCCTCGATGGCGAGATCGAGGCTGTCCAGAGCGGGAACGATTTTCGAGACCAGGTCTGCAATCCCGCTCTCGCGCCCCTCGGCACGCGCGCGATCGGCGCGCTTCCTGGCATTCTCGGCATCGGCCAGGGCACGCAGGAGCCGCTCCCGCATCTCGTCGGCTTCCGACGCGGCCGCCTGCTTGGACTCGGGCTTCTCCACCACCTGCTCCTGCGGCGCTGGAGACTGTCCTCCTTCAGCGATGTCGTCCTGGTTCATTTGCCCGAGCCTTCATTCATCCGTGCAAGCGGCAGGCGCCACTTCACCAAACTGTGATCAGCGGAACGGACCGGATCACTTCTTCGC
>DAIMKE010000108.1:0-10732 GCA_036721875.1 Bradyrhizobium sp.
AGATCAAGCGGCGGACCGAGGTGGTCGGCATCTTCCCCAATGAGGACGCCATCGTCCACCTCATCGGCGCAATCCTGCTCGAGCAGAATGATGAATGGGCCGTCCAGCGCGCCGTTACATGACGCTGGAAACCATCGCGCCGTTGAGCGATGATCCAGCCGTCAGCCTTCCGGCGATTGCCAGCTGACCTGCCCGGCTCTTGCCGGCGAACGCGGTGACCCGCCGCCCAGCTACACCACGCCAGGGGACACGATCCTTGTTCGTGGTCTTGCTTGTCATGGCTCCATCCTCTCAGGAGTTGGAGCCTCCGGCAAACCCGGGGCGGTTCAAAGAAGGGCGCATGGGCCAACGGCACCGCCGGCAAGCGATCGCAGCGATCCGATTTGATTTAGCCCCTATCTCTACCGTGCTCACAATCAGGTCGAGCGGTTCGACCAACCAATGTCGTCGAGTGGCGCCGCGCTAGGACAGGCTCGCCGCCAACTACCTTGATTTTATTCAGGTATTTAAATACCTTCATCTCGCGCACTCTGGCAGAACGAAGCCAAATTGTTCAATCCTTTCGAAGCCGCTCGCGCGATCGAGCAGACCCGATGCACAGCAAGGACCGCCCGGGGAAAATACTTGATCCACTGCGCAGCGATTTCTTGCTGCGATAGAGAACCGAGCCTTGCCGAGACACGATGGCCCAAACATATACGCGGCCGTGGCGACGAACCAAACAGCTGACCGTAGCCAAAAATCCCTTCAAGGGAAGTGCGCGTGATGGCCGTCGAAAGCATGAGGAGCGTCAGATAAAGAATGCCTCCACCGAGATCGACCAGCGGTGGCAGCTGAGCGAACATGCCGTCCCTCAAGCAGGCCTGCAGAGCGGTCGGTGATACCAGCAGTCTGCTTGCCGCCGCCTCCACAACCCTGCTGGTGTATCCTGCTTGCCTGAGCTAGATACATTTGAACATGCTGTGCAACTGACGAAGATCGAGACGCGTGCCAGATATTCGCCGGTCCATCCTTTGGGTCTCGATGAGTCAGTACGTAAACTTGGCGGTTGGAATCGCCAGCACCTGGCTGTTGTCGCGACTTCTCACGCCCGCTGAATTTGGCATCTCGGTTCTCGGCTGGGCTGTGTTCAGTTCCGCGGAATCGCTTCGGGAGTTCGCAAGCGGGTCGTTTCTGATACGCGAAGATGAACTGAGCAGTGATACCACAAGAACATCGGTGACGATCAACGTCCTCCTCACTCTTGTCGTGACTGCCGGTCTACTCTTGCTGGCAGAGCCTATGGCAAATTTCTTCGCGGCTCCAGGTCTGGAGAATTTCCTCTATGTGGTTTGCATCGCGTTCGCCCTGGGTGCCATTTACCACCCCCAGCAAGCGCTGATGAGTCGGGAACAAACTTTCGGAAAACTGGGGTTGATAAGCTCTGCGATGACGCTTGCAGGAAGCGTCGTTTCCGTTGTGCTTGCCTACCATCAATTCGCCGCGCTCAGCTTTGCGTGGGGCACCGTGACGATGTTCACCGTCGGCGCGCTGCTCTGCACGGCTGCACGCCAGGATCTCGCGATCTACCGGCCGTCGCTGCGGAGCTGGCGTCGGGTGCTGGGATTCGGCGTACACAATGGAGCAACGGCAATTATTGCCAGGGTTGCCGAAGTCGTCCCTGTTTTTGTCTTCGGCAAGATCTGGACTCCGGTTGAGTTAGCCATCGCGAGTCGAGCCGTGTTAGTCAGCGGTGTCGCCGAACGTATTGTCTTTGGCCCGGTTCTCACGGTCGCCCTGCCGGAATTTTCGCGCCAGGTGCGCGAGGGCCGCGACCTGAAAGTTTCGTACCTGCGTGCTCTTGCTTTGATAAGTGTCGTTCATTGGCCTGGGATGATCATGATTGCCCTGCTGGCTCGACCGATCGTCTTGGTCGTGATGGGACATCAATGGCTGGAGGCCGTACCCTTGATATGCATTTACTGCCCAGCGTCGATTTTTGCCATTCCAATCGGCCTTCAGTATGCCGTCCTTTCAGCAGTTGGCGGCATAAGAATTCTTCCACGATTGATTGGCCTGCAATCCGCTCTCATGGTCGCCGTGATTGTGCTGATGGCCCGACATGGGTTGGAGGTAGTTGCATGGAGCATGTATCCCGTGTTTGCCATTGGCGGGCTTCTGTCTCTTCTCGCGGTCCGCAGCAGGATCAAATTTGATTGGCGCGACCTTGTTGCCAGCCTGACGCCGAGTGTCGTGGTGACGCTTCTTGCAATCGTCGGTCCGCTTGCGATCTTCCTGTCCGCCCCGGACATGACCCCGCTACCCAGCGGCGCGGCGATCCTCATGGCAGGTCTTGGATGGTTCCTTGGCCTCTACATCAGTTCCCACCCGATGTGGAGCGAGGTTTGCAGAGTGGCCCAGGCTGCCACATATGTCGCCCTCAGGAGTAGGGGATGAAGGCGCGTAAGCCTCACCGGCCACCGTATCGAAACACCTACTCGAACTCGCAACGGCCGATTTGAACTCCGGCGGGGACTGGACCAGCTTCGAATCAGTTGACGACCACAGACTGAAAGACTTCCGTAGGCTCGGCGCGACGCATGTCCTCTAACAATGCCAGGACCAGTTGATTGAGCCCTTCACGATGTTTGGCCGACGTGAAAACGTGATCGCAGTCGCTGAGATACTCTAGGGTCAACAAATTGCCGAAGCTAAGCGAGGGGAAGGCGTCGAGTAGTTGCTCCCGGTATTCTGCCATTCCTCCCGTGAAGATGACGAGAAACCTGAGATTACGTTCGAGCGAACGCTTGAACAGAGCCTCCAGGTCGCTGCGACTCTGGGGATCGACCAGGCGTCTGCGCGCCTCCATCAATGGAGCGCCGGTTGCTGCGATCATGCGTATGATGAGATCTCCCCAGATCCGGCCGCGGCCACCGAGGAATGTTTGCCAGCTGCGCATGTTGGTTGCGCGCTGGCTGAGATAGCGCAGGTAAAATTTCCAGGTGGGAGGAAGCGTTGGGTCAAGCAGAACTAGCGCGACGATGCGATCATCGGTATGACCATACTTGAGCGCGCTGTCGGCTCCCGAGCATAGGCCAAGCAGAACGGCATTCTTGATCCCGCGGGTCTCCGACAGCCAATCAAGGGCTGACGCCATGTCGGCCATAGCCGCCGCGTCCGGCTCCAGACTGTCGCTCCTGCTTGCGCTGTCGCCGATCCCGGAGAAATCGAACCGCAAGACAGGATACCCAGCTGCGGCGAGCATGCGAGCCATGGTGACGTACATGCGGTGATGCCCAATCCTGTGAACGACACCTGAATTCAGGATGACGATCGCCGGCTTGTCGGCATGCCTGCCGCCGCGTGGCTCGGCGAGTATGCCGTTGAGGTTTTGCCGGATACCGAATCTCGCGATATGTTCGTAATACGGTGTCATGCCTTCAACCATTTGACGATGTAGGACAGCGCATCAACCGGAATAACCTTGGGTTCGAAGTCACCGTCAAGCCAAGGCGAGGGGCTCGGTACATACTTGACGTCAACCGCATTCCAGACGACGGGACCCGGTTCTTTTGCGGTCATCAACACCAGCGTGCGGGCCGGCAGGACCCCGCCCGATTCCGTGGTCACGAGCTCGGTCAATGCGGTGGCGTCGTGATCCGTGCACTGAGCAACAGCCCCATCTTTGTCGGCCAAAGGCTCCCAGAGCGCTAGGCAGTCAATCGCCGTGAGTGGTCGCGTTGCGACCCGAGCTGCAAGGTTCGCTCCGAACCGCAATCCGATCAATGACATCCGAGCGGCACCCGTCATCTCCTGCAGTTCCACCATGGCAGCCTCGATGTTCTCGCACCACCTTTGCGGACTGCCCTCGTCGTTGCTTCCAGATGAATCTCCCGTTCCGTAGTAATCGAATCTCAGGACGTGAAACCCGGCCTTGGAGAGCCGGGAGGAAAGATTGCGCATGGTCCTGTGCGCTTGGATGTACTCGTTTCCGACCGGATTGCATAACACCACAGCTCGGCCGCCTGCGCCGCTATCGAGGGCCGCCTCGTAAACGCCATACAGCCGCTGATCGTCAGCTCCAAAGTAGAGCGGGATCATCGCTTGCCGCCCATGGCATCGCCCACCGCAGCAGAGAATTGGCGAAAAGTCTGAAAGAACAGGGATCGTGGGTCGAGACGTGCGCCTGTCCTCGTTTCGATCTCGACCACAAGGCGGAGCGCGAGCAAGGAATGGCCGCCGAGGTCGAAGAAGTTGTCGTCAGCCGCAATCGTATCGACTTTCAAGAGCTGCTTCCAGATCCCGGCGACCAGTGTTTCGGTTCCCGGGGCAGGGAGCTCGACGACTGCATCAACACGGAAGGCGTTGTCGAACTGATAGACAAGACCGTTCCGATCCAGCTTGCCATTCGGCGTGAGCGGCAACCGATCAAGACTGATGGCGATTGATGGAACCATGTACTCTGGCAGTCGCTCGCGCGCCCAGCGCCGCAGCTCAGTCGTAGTGAGTTCTTGGCTCGGATGATACACGATGTGAGCCGCCAGTCTTGTGTCGGCCGGACCCGCTTGGTGCGCTGCGACAACGGCTTGGCGAACAGCGGGGTGAGTATTGAGTACGGTTTCGATCTCCCCAAGCTCGATGCGATAGCCTCTGATCTTGACCTGGTGATCCATCCGGCCGAGGTGGTAAAGGCGACCATCGGCGCCCCAGCGCCCAAGATCGCCTGTACGGTAGATGCGGTCGCCTACACGGTCTGTGAATGGATCGGATCTAAATCGCTCTTCCGTCAATTCCGGACGTTCGTGATAGCCGATCGCAACGCCGGCTCCGCCGATGCAAATCTCTCCGGCAACACCTATCGGAGCAGGAGTATCACCGTTCAGAACGTAGATTCGCGTGTTGTCTATCGGCCGACCGATGCTGATGGACTCGTCGCTGCGATCGACGCGGCCCGCTGTCGACCAGATCGTCGTCTCGGTCGGACCGTAGAGATTCCAGAGTTCTCCAACGCGATCAAGCAGCCGCTCTGCAAGTTCAGGGGCAAGTGCCTCGCCACCGCAGAAAGCGCGGAACGATTTCCCGCCTTGCCAGCCGGCGTCAAGGAGCAACTGCCATGTGGCTGGCGTGGCTTGCATCACGGTAGCACCGCTTCGTCGAAGCTCTTCTGCTAACGCATACCCGTTCCCCGCCGTCGAAGATGCGATGAGCTCGATGCGTGCGCCAATGAGGAGTGGAAGATAAAGCTCGAGGCCCGCAATGTCGAACGAGATCGTTGTCTCGGCCGCAAGCACATCGGCTTCCCCCAAACCTGGTTCTTTCAGCATTGACCAGAGGAAGTTCGCGAGCGCGCCGTGCGATATCACGACCCCTTTGGGAACGCCCGTGGAGCCCGACGTATAGATCATGTAGGCGGCATCAGATAACGCGGGACCGCTGGCGGGACCGGCTGTCGCGAGGGTGCGATCGAATTTAACGGCGTCGATGTAAATACACTGCACGCTTTCGGGGAGGTCGAGCTTACCCGCAACGTCGCTTGACGAAACAAGCATCGTTATTGCGCTGTCCTGGATCATGAATTTCAGTCGGAGCTCGAGAAGTCCAGGATCGAGCGGTACATAGGCGCTTCCGGCCTTTTGCACGGCAAGCAGCACCACCATCAGGTTCAGGCCTCTTTCGAGACTGACGCCGATATAAGTGCCGCGCCCGGCGCCGAGGTGGATCAGCCTGTTTGCCCAAAAATTCGCACGCGCATTGAGATCGCCGTAACTGAGTGTCGCGCCTTCGAAGCTTACGGCAAGTGCATCGGGTTGTGCCGCAGCCATTTGCTCGAACATTCGTATGAACGGCTGGGCGGGCGGCGGGGAGGTCGTTGCGTTCCAGGTGGTCAGAACGCGCAATCTTTCGTCGTCGGGCAATACCTCAAGCTGCGAGATCCGCCTGTCTGGTGTCGCAGCAGCGCTTTGCAAGATGCGCAGGTAGCGCTGCACAAGCCGCTCGATGCTGGAGCGCGCAAACAGGTCCGTGTTGTACTCAACGACAATCGATTTTGTGATCTGGCGTTCGATGGACAGGCTGAGTTCGAATTGTGCTCCTCCCCTGTCGATAAAGATGGGCTCCCATTCGATGCCCTCGATCTCGATTCCATGCATTGGCGCGTTCAACATGTTGAAAAGCACCTGGGTCAGCGGCCCTCTGCTCGCGTCCCTCTTCTGCGCGATCTCCTGCACGAGCTTGTCGTAGGGCACATCCTGATTGGCGAAAGCGTCAAGCGCCAATTCTCGTACGCGACCAAGCAACTCGCTGAATGTCGGATCGCCCGAGAGGTCGGCGCGGAGCACGAGCGTGTTGACGAACGTGCCGACGACGAGTTCGACCGCGCTATGGGTACGGTTGGCAATCGGTACGCCGATAGGTATGTCCGTCTGGCCTGCCACGCGATGCAGCAGGACGGCAAAGCCCGCAAACAACGTCATGAACAGGGTTGTCGATTCGCGATGGCCAAGTCGCTCGAGCTCCTCCAGCAGTGTCTCCGGAATCCGCGTGTGGAGATTGCTTCCGTTCAACGTCTGCACGGGCGGGCGGCGGAGGTCCGTCGGAAGCTCAAGGAACGGCACATCCCGCAGAACATCCTTCCAGTGCTGCAGTTGCGCGCGCAGTTCCGGGCCCTGAAGAAATTTCTGTTGCCAAGCCGCAAAATCACGATAGTTGATCGGAGCAGACGGAAGATCGGGAGCCCGGCCGGTCCTGGCCGCAGCGTAGAGTGCCGAGATTTCTCGCCCTAGCAATCCAAACGACCACTGATCGCCGGCAATATGATGGATGGAAGTAAACAGGACGTGGCTGTTATGCCCGACGCGTATCAGCGTGCAGCTCAGGATTGGCGCTTTGTTCAGGTCGAAGGGCCTTCGAGCCTCGGCGCTGACCCGGCATAACATCGCGGTCTCGGGATCTTCGTGCTGTTGAGTGAGGTCGATGAAATTGATGGGCTGGCTCTGCCACTCGTGTACCTGCTGAACGACCTCCCCGTCGACCATCGCATAGGTTGTGCGAAGGATGTCATGCCGACGACACACTTCGTCGATCGCCAGCGAAAGTGCTGCGACATCAATGGGCCCGATCAGTCGCGTCGCGCCCGCCATGTTGTAGGCGGTGTTTTGCGGATCCAGCGACTGGATAAGCCACATCCGACGCTGCGAGAACGATAGCGGCATCGGCCCGTTACCGATCAGCCGCTCGATTGCAGGCATCGTTTCACGCCGGCCCCCACCGGCCAGTGAGTCGATGCGCGCGGCAAGGGCATGCAAGGTCCGGATTTCGAACACTGCTTTTAACGGCAGTTCGACCCCGAAAATTCCGCGCAGTCGAGCGACCAGGATAGTCGCGCGCAGGGAATCCCCGCCGAGCTCGAAGTAATCACCCTCCCGGTCATTCACGGGTCGCCGCAAAATGTCGGACCAGATCTCGGCGACAACAAATTCGGTAGGCGTGCGTAACGGCACCAGCTCTCTTTCGCCCTCCGCAGGAGCAAATTCCGCGGTGGTTAGAGCAAGGCGGTCGAGTTTGCCGTTCGGCAGCCGCGGCAATTCCGGAAGCAGGACGAATGACGAGGGTATGAATGCATCTGGGAGCTGTCGCGCAAGGTCGGTCCGGATCGCGGACATTTCCGGCGGCGCTGCGGAGGAATTGGAGACGATGAATGCAACGAGGCGTCTCGTACCTGCCGCATCGTCGATTGCCATCACCGCTGCATCGCACACACCGGTTACCATACGCAGTGCCGCGTCGATTTCTCCAAGTTCGATGCGTATGCCGTTCAGCTTGACCTGGTCGTCCCGCCTGCCGAGGAACTCGAGTGAGCCGTTTGCCCGCCATCGCGCCAGATCTCCCGTACGGTACATTCTGGTGCCGGGCGCTCCGAAGGGATCGGGAAGAAAGACTTCTGCCGTAAGATCGGGTCGACCGTAATAGCCGGCGGCCAGACCGTCGCCGGCGAGGTAAAGAGTGCCAGCAACCCCGATTGGGACCGGGTTCAGCGCGGGGTCAAGTACGTACACCCGCGTGTTCCAGATTGGCCGGCCGATCGTCACGTCATCCGGCGAAGAGACTTGGAACAGGCTGTCCCCGCTGGCTTCCGAGGTTCCGTAGAGATTCACGAGCCGCGCATCGGGCAACAACTCGGAGAAACGTTGGGCAAGGCTGCGCGGGAGTGCAGCGCCGCTCGTGATCCAGAGCTTGCACGTCGCGAGCCTGGCTGGATCGGCTACATCGAGAATCGACGCGAGGACGTCAGGCACGACGGTCAACCGACCTATCGCATACCGCTCCAGAAGCTCGACGATGGCCGCAGGGCTACGTCCGGCTTCGGGCTCCGCCAGCACGATGGTCCCACCGGACACCAGCGGACCCAGCAGCTCGGTGGTGCCGTCGATGAAGGCAAGCGACGTCTTAAGGAGCGTTGGGCCTGCTTTCTCGAACGGGAACGCTGTCGCCATCCACGTCAGACGGTTGACCAGGCCGCGATGGAGGCCGACCACCCCCTTGGGCTCGCCCGTCGATCCGGATGTATAAATGACGTACGCGGGATGATCCGCGCTTACCGGTCGAGGATGCTGATAGCCAGTGCACTCGTTTGCCTTGGCACAAGTGGCCTTTTTCCAATCGACGCGGATCAAACGGCAGCCCGTTGCTGCCAGGTGTTCTGTCTCCGCGGTGGCCAGCAGCACCGACGGCTGTGCGTCACCAAGCATGTAGACGATCCGTGCCTCTGGATAGTCGGTATCGATCGGAACAAAGGCGGCGCCAGACTTCAGGACGGCAAGAACGCCCACGACAGTATCAACCGAACGCGGGATCGCGATTGCAACCCTGTCTCCCGGACCAATCCCACATCCCGCGAGGTCGATGGCAAGCCTGCCCGCAGCGTGATTGAGCGCCGCATAGGTTAGGCGTTGCTCGCCGTGCACCACCGCCAAGGCCGTGGGCGTCAATGCCGCCTGACTTTCAAAGAGATCGGCGACGCTTGCAGCTGCGAGGGGTATTGCCGGCCCGGAGCTCCAATCATCAAGAATCTGGCGACGCTCCTGCGCAGGCAAACCGCCGAGATTGTCGACGATAGTTTCGGGCGGCACAAGCGCAACCTGTGTCAGCAGGCCGATAAACCGGCGCAGGTGAAGATCGAGTTCTTCACGGTCGTAATTCAGGGGGTTACAAATCGCGTCCAGTCGTGCCCCGCGCGGATTTTTGCCGCCATAGAAGACGATCTGAAAATCCTCAACCCACCAATTGCCGAGGGGGTTTTCGGACACAGGCGCCATCCCGAACCTGATGTCATCGTCGCGAGGCGTGTAGTTGACGATCATCCCGGCCAGTTCGCCGTCGCGGAGCCCCAGTCCAAGATCTCGCCGCACATCCTCATATCGATATTGCTGGTGTCGCAGGGCTTCACGAAGACTTCGAGTGGTCCGGGCTACGAGGTCAGCCAGGGAATCCTGAGAGTTAACGGGAACCCGAAGCGTAATGGCATTGACGGCCATCCCGACGATGGAACGCATCCTCGGCCCCATCCGCGCGTGCACCGGCAATCCGATCAGCAACTCGCCTGCGCCAGTCATGCGATGCAGGTAAATCGCCGTTGCTGCCACAAGCACTGCTGTTACGCTGGAGGCATGTCGCTGAGCGAAACCATCCAGATCGATCGTCCGGGGCAGCCATCCGGAGGCCTTCAAAAAGGTTTGCGGCCAGCGCGGGGGCTTTCCGGACAACGTCACGCGTTGCGGCCGATTTGTGAACTTGCTTGACCAGAACCTGCGGTCGCGCTCGAATCGATCGGAGCGTCTGTAGTTCACCTGTTCGGCGAGCAACTCACGCCAGGACCCACCTGCAGCCACCTCGACCGGTTCGTGAGTGAGCTTGGCCGTGTATGCAGCGGCGACGCGCTTAAGAAAGAGAAGCCATCCGAAACCGTCAATGATCAGGTGGTGCGCGATCGCATACCAGCAGTAGAGATCGGGCGAGATCCTGAGCAGGGCGAAGCGATACAACGGCCCACCTTCTAACCTGAAGGGTTTGCGTCTGTCCTTCTCCATCCAGGCCTGGGCAGCGGCCCTGGGTGACGCGTCGTCGGAGAAGTCAATAACGTCGAGTTGCTGATGCGGATCGAAGTGAAAGTACTGGCGCGGTCCGTTATCGTCTTCGGTGATCCTGATGTGCCAGGCGTCGTTTTGCGCAAATACTTCCCGCAACGCTTCCTCGAAGCAGCGCTCATCAACGGCGCCCAGGATTTCAATGCTTTCGGCAATATTGTAGCAAGGATCCTCTCTGTCGAGCATCTGAACTAGCCAAACGCTAAGCTGCGCTTGGGACAGCGGAAAGTATTCAATACTCGAGTCGCGTTCTGTCTGTTGCATTCCTGCTTCGAATCGATACTGGCCCAAAAAATTATCTCACACAAAAATGTAGCGCCCCCAATCCCCTAACACTCCAGGGGCGTCTGAGGTCATACTGTCAAAGCTATAGTTGTCGCCAAATAAACTGAATCCATTCGTGTATGCGATCTAGGCTCCTGTGCGTGATTTTCAGCACAATGATTTGCTCCGAGCACAGAAAGCATGGAATCTATTGAATTTGTTTAAGAATCGTGAACCAAGCGCGGTTACATTTCAAGCTTGCTGCAGACCCGAGAGTGTTGGATTCCTAATCACTGCACGCTTGGGTTGTTTTCCGTTCAGCGTCCAATATTGGACCAATCTTGGGA
>DAIMKE010000109.1:0-10720 GCA_036721875.1 Bradyrhizobium sp.
AGCCGGTCGACCAGCGCGCTGAGCGCCGCGAGGTCTGCATACTGCTCGTTGGCGTCCAACGTCACCCGGTAGTCATAGGGCAGCGTCGCGAGTTCGCGGCCGATCCGGGTCAGGCGATCCGCATCGTGCTCGGGGTCGCCGTTGAGCTTGAGCTTGAAGTACCGCGCGCCGGCGTTTTCCTTTTGGTCGGCAACGCCACCCTCGCCCTCGACCTTGTCATCCATCCCGACCGTATGCCGGATCGCCACGCGCCCCAGCCGCCTGCTGCTTGCGAGAAACTGCGAGACATCGCCATCGGCCAGATCGCGCGAAAGCCGCGCATCGACATCAGCAATATTGGCCGCCATGCCGTCAAAGAAGTTGGTCCCTGTACAGCGCAGCAGCGCATCGAGGATCGCTTTGTCGATTTCGGCTGGCCCGTAGGCCGCCGCCAGCGGCGGAATGTCCTCGCGGGCGCAAGCCTCGATCTGCGCGCCGATGCAGGCCGCGTGCAGGCCGAACGCGGTCTCGAAGCCGGAATGTGCCAGATAGAGCTCGCGCGCAATCAGCAGCGAGCGGCGCAGCTCCGTCACCGTCTCTTCCGGCAACAGATGTGGCCGCTTGTCGAACCACTTTGCGACCAGAAACTCGGCGCTGGCCCCGGTCGCCCTGCCTTTGCCTTCGACCTCGATTTGGACCCGCACAAAAGCCTGCGGTGTCGCGTTGATGACGACCGCGCCGAAGCGGAACGGCCGGGCGAAGGTAACCGGACGTTCGAAGAAGACGATATCCTTTACGGTCAAACGTAGCGGCATGAAAGAACTGCCTCAGTCCAGCGCGCTCTGGGTGAAGAAATGCCTGCGGATCCGCTGCACCAGTTCGGTGAAGGCGGGGTCGGCCATTGCGTCCAGCGAGCGCGGGCGCGGCAGCGGCACGTCGTAGATCGCGGCGATCGCGCCGGGACGTTCGGTCATGACCAGCACACGGTCGGCAAGGAACACCGCTTCCGGTATGGAATGCGTGATCAGCAGCACCGTCTTGCCGGTTTCGCGCTGGATCCGCATCAGTTCGACGTTCATTTTCTCGCGCGTCATGGCGTCGAGCGCGCCGAACGGCTCATCCATCAGCATGATCTTGGGATCGTGCACCAGTGCGCGGCAGATCGAGGCGCGCTGCTGCATGCCGCCGGACAATTGCCAGGGCAGCTTCTTCTCGAATCCTTCGAGCCCGACCAGTTTCAACAGCGCCTTCGCGCGCGGCAGGTATTCGCCCCTGGGCAGCTTCTTCATGTCGATCGGCAACATCACGTTGGAGAGGATGTTGCGCCATGGCAGCAGCAGCGCGTTCTGGAACACGATGCCGACATTGCCGTGCGGCTTCGTCACCCGCTCGCCTTCGACCAGGATCTCGCCGGTCGAGGGCGCGAGCAGCCCGGAGATCATTTTAAGCAGCGTGGACTTGCCGCAGCCGGACGGACCGACCACGACGAAGAACTCGCCCTCGTTGATGTGAAAATCCAGCGGCCGCAGCGACGGCACGTCGCCGTCGCGCGAGCGATAGGTTTTCGAGACGCCCGACAGCGTGATGCCCGACGCCGCACCGCCGGCGCGATCCGACACCAGGCGCAGGTGGGCGCCTGGTTGATCGGGCTCGGTCGGTTTGATCGCAGGGTTCATTCAAGTGATTCCATCGAATGGGTGCCTGCACCGTCTTGGGCTTTCATCCTTCGAGACGGCGCTTCGCGCCTCCTCAGGATGAGGTCTGAGATCCTCATGGTGAGGAGCGCGGCAAAGCCGCGCGTCTCGAACCATGAGAGCCCCGATCGTGCCGCGGGCCGTCCACTCACGAACCGCCCTGCGGCAGGTAGTCATTGGTGTAAAACGCCTTCGGATTATCCTTGGCCTTGGCATCCAGACCGCCATATTCGACCATCAGGTTGACGGTGTCCGTCATGTTCTGGTCGGTGACCTGGAATGGCCGCTTGCTCTTGGTTTCCGCGGTGCGGTAGAGCGGGATCGTCAGTTCAAAGCCTTTCGTCAGCGTCTCGATCTTGCCGCCCTTCGGGTTGGCGTCGAGGATCGACTGCGCCGCTGCCTTCGGCTCCTTCTCGGCGGCTTCGACCGCCTTGGTCGTCGCCGACATGAAGCGCTTGACGAGATCGGCATTCGCCTTGACGAATTCGGTGTTGGCGACGACGCCGGAGCAGACCATGTTGATACCGTAATCGGCAAACTTGATCGCGTTGACGTCCTTGCCGGTGGCGTCCTTGATCTTCATCGACTGATCCATGACGTAGCCGAGCAGCAGGTCGGCCTGGCCGTTGATGACGGCGTTCAGCTTGGTCTGACCGTCGCCTGCCACGGTCTGGAAGTCGCTTTCCTTGAGGCCGGTCTTCTTCAGGAACAGCGGCCAGATCTGCGTCATCGAATCCGCCGGTGTGATCGCCACCGTCTTGCCCTTGATGTCCTCGGGCTTCTTGATGTTCTTCTCGACAAAGCCCATCGCCGACATCGGGCTGGTCTGCAGCAGCACGCCGGTGGCAACGATCGGCGCGCCCTTTACCGCCGCGCGCATCATGGTGGGAACGTCGACATAGCCGAAATTGGCGGTTTTCGCCGCAACGGCTTGCGTGGTCGCCGCCGAGCCGCGGCCTTCCTGGATTTCGAGGTCTATGCCTTCGGCGGCATAGATGCCCTTGGCCTTGCCATAATAGAACGGCGCGTGCTCGCCATAGACGTACCAGTTGAGCATCAGCACCACCTTGTCGGCGGCCGATGCGGGAAGCACTGAAAGCGCGGTCCAGATCAGGGCGGCGGTGATCGCCGCTGTCACTCTTGTCATGGTCATCCTCCCGGTGGTGTTGGCGCGGCGCTTGAATGGGCCGCTTTCTGGTTTGGCTTATGAAGCGAAAATGAGGTCCTCACGCTGGCTGACATGCCAGGGGATCACGAGACGTTCGATACGGTCGACGGCCCAGAACAGCACCACGCCAAGCAGCGCCAGGATCACCAGCGCCGCAAACATCGTCGGCAGGTCGAAGGTGCCGATCGAACGCTGCAGCACGTAGCCGATGCCGGAATTGGAGCCGACGAATTCGCCGACCACGGCACCGACGACCGCGAGCGTCACCGAGACTTTCAGCCCGGAGAAGATCGCCGGCATCGCATGCGGAAGATTCACGGCGCGAAACACCTGGAAGCGACTGCCCTGCATCGCGCGGGCGAGATCGACCATGTCGGGATCGACCGACTTGAAGCCCTGCACGGCGGACACGACCACCGGGAAAAACCCGAGCAGGAACGCCGAAATCACCTTCGGGATGATGCCGAAGCCGAACCACACCACGAACAGCGGCGCGATCGCGATCTTTGGCACCGACTGCGAGAATACCAGCAACGGATAGACGTAGCTTTCCACCGTCTTCGATCCCGCGATCAGCATCGCGACGGGAATGCCGAACAGCGCCGACAGCAGGAAGCCGCAGAGGGTGGCGTAGGTGGTGGGCCATGCCTGCCGCAGCAGTTCAGGCCAGTCCGTCCACAGCACCGCCACGACATCGCCTGGTGCCGGGATCTGGTAGGCGGGGATCCGGAACACGCGGATGGTCAGGTCCCAGGCCACCACGATGAAGATAAGGAACAGGAACGGCCGCACCCACGCGGCATTCAGCGCTTTGGACAAGCCACTCTCGCGCCCCGGCTCCGCCACGTCACGCTCCCTGATGATCATCTTTGATCGGAAATTAACCCGTTGGATAAATACTGGCAAGCGGGTTTTCGTGCGGCAAAATTGCTATTTCTCGTCGCTCTCGCGAACGCAGGGGCCCATAACCACAACGCGCGGCGAGTTAAGCAAGGCGTCGGCCACTGCGTTTCATCAGCCGGGCCGCGGCGTATGGGTTCCTGCGTTCGCAGGAACGACGGCCTAAACTGGCTGATGCACCGGCGTCCGCGCGCGGCGCACTTCGACCTTGCCGAAATCCGCAGTCGATTTGCCCGTCAGCGCCGCCAGTACCAGCGCCACCACGTGCGCGAGGCGCTGGTCCCTCGCCTCCTTCTTCAGGAGGTCGCGTCCGAAGATCACGCTGAGCGTGGCGCTGTTGGAGAGGTAGAAGAAACACAGCCCGGCGATCGAAATATAGAGTTGCACCGGATCGACCGCGACGCGAAAGTCGCCGCTTTCGACGCCGCGCCGCACCACGGTACGGATCATCTCGACGAACGGCGAGTGCATCGACTTGACCTTGGTCGAGCGCTTCAGATGGCGGGCCTTGGCGAGATTTTCGGTGTTGAGCAGCGCCAGAAATTCCGGATTGCGCAGGAAGTAGTTCCAGGTGAAATCGATCAGCCGTTCGATCGCCTCGGGCGGATCGAGATGTTCGAGATCGAGCCCGCGCTCCTCCGAACGAATCTTCTCGTAGGCGCCCTCGAGCACCGCGAGGTAGAGGTCTTCCTTGTTGCCGACGTGGTAGTACAGCATGCGCTTGTTGGCGCCGGCATTGGCCGCGATGCGATCGACGCGCGCCCCGGCAAGGCCATGGGTGGCGAACTCCCGCTTGGCGGCCTCGAGAATGCGGAGCCGCATCCCCTCGGGGTCCCGCTGCCACTTCAGAACGCGTTTTGCCTTTGCCAAATCAATCGCTCGGTGATCGTTATGGGCCAAGCTAGCATGCATGGTGCGGTTTGAGAACGTAGGGACAAGGGAAGGCGCCTACGGCCTGCCTGCCGACGGTTGCACCAAGAGCGTCGGAACCCCGCAGGTGCCGCTGCGCACGGTCATCACCCGTGTCCCCGGCTTGCGGCCGTTGCGGACTTCGGAGACGTCCGCGCCCGCCTGAGCCAGCCGCGCATGGGTAGCGTCCATGTCGGCGACGCGCCAGCACAGGCCCCGTAGTCGATCCGGCGATGCATCCGCCTCCTTGCCGGGCCGGTGCGTAACCTCGACAATGAGGTCGCCACACCGAAAGAACATCAGCCGCCCCCAGTCCGGATGCGAGCGATCGAGCGCCATGTCGAGGCCAAGCCGTGCGCCGTAGAGCGCAGCGGTGCGCTCGGGGTCCGATGTCGAGACCACGACATGGTCCAGCCCCGTGATCGATCCATCCATCGTTTGCGCCGACAGCGGCCGCTCGTTCTCCCGCTCGAGGAAGAACAGGCGGACGCCGCGCGTGGCCTCGGTGGCGGCGCGGGTGCGCTTCCACGAGAGCACGGCCCCGCTGATCGCGTCGCGGCTTTCGACCTCTGCTACCGGTTCCGGCTTCAGCGCCAGCCGGTCGAGCCTGCGATGTGTCTTGGCGATGTCGCTGGTTCGAAAGCAGATGCTCGCCAGCCCCTCGCCCTGCGCCGCAAGCACCGCACGAATACGATCCGCATCCGCGCCCTCGCCGTTCGGCGCCACCAATTCCAGCGTGGTGTTATCGAGCGTGAACAGGACGCGATCGGCGCCATGATCGCTGTTTTGCCAGGCCGGCGCGCGCGCAAACAGCGTCTGGTAGGCCGCGGACGCCGCATGAATGTCGCCGGTAAGAACGACGACGTGATCGAGGCCGACGATCATGGAAACAGCCCCCGCGTGTTCTTGGCGGCACGGACCTTCTCGACGCCGATCGCCATCGCCGCCGTGCGGTGCGGGATCTTGTCTGCGTTGGCACGCTGCACCATGTGATCGAAGGCGCGATCGAGGATCGCATATTCGCGCCGCGTCACTTCCTCTTCTTCCCAGAACAATTGCTGCAGGTCCTGTACCCATTCGAAGTAGCTGACCACGACGCCGCCCGAATTGCAGAGAATGTCGGGAATCAAGAATACCTCGCTTTGGCGCTTTTCGAGCACGAGGTCGGCCTCCGGCGTGGTCGGCCCATTGGCGCCCTCGGCCAGCACCCGGCATTTGAGATTCTCGGCGACCTTGGCATCGATGACGCGCTCCATCGCCGCCGGCACCAGCACGTCGCAGCGCAGCGTGAGGATCTGATCGGAATCGAAGGCGAGCTGATTGGAGAAGCCGGCAATGCTGCCATGCGTGCCCGCGTGCCGCATCAGCGCGGGAATGTCGAGCCCGGCGGCATCGTACAGCGCGCCGGTGTGATCGCTGACCGCGACGACCTTCACGCCGTACTGATAGAGCTCCAGCGCGGCATAGGAGCCGACATTGCCAAAGCCCTGGATCGCCGCCGTGGCGGTACCGGGATTGATCGAGAGCTCCTTCAGCACGCGTCGTGCGAGATAGGCGACACCGCGGCCGGTGGCTTCGCGGCGGCCGAGCGTGCCGCCCGAGGAGACCGGCTTGCCGGTGACGATCTCGGTGACGGTGCGGCCCTGATACATCGAGTAGGTGTCCATGAACCAGGCCATGACCTGCTCGTTGGTGCCCATGTCGGGCGCCATTACGTCAGTATGCGGACCGACGAACGGAATCATCTCCTGCATGTAGCGCCGCGACAGCGCTTCGAGTTCGCGTTTGGAAATCGTCGAGAGGTCGACGTTGACGCCGCCCTTGGCCCCACCATAGGGCAGCCCGACAAGGGCGCATTTCCAGCTCATCCAGATCGCAAGCGCCGCGACCTCGCCGATGTCCACCGACGGCGCAAAGCGGGTGCCGCCCTTGGTCGGCCCCAAGGTGAGATGATGCTGCACCCGATAGCCCTCGAATACGGCGACGGTACCGTCATCGCGGTGGATCGGACAGGAAATGGTGACCGACCGTTTCGGCATCAGGATGCGGTCGCGCTCGTCCATCGGAATTTCGAGATGGTTGGCGATGACGCCGAACTGGTTCACCGCCATGTCGAACACCGGACCGGAATAAACGGTCATCATTGCCTCCCCTTTATCGGAACCTCGGACAGCGGTCGGCCGTTATCGGCGGATGCTGCGATGGCCCCAAGGACTGACCCAGGAACGGTCGTAGTCTGCCCATACTCCCATCTCAAGCTGCAAAGACGGCACGGTTGCGAATAATTTCAGCGAATGCATCCGATAACCGGTGCTAATGTAGGTGCGCCGGGCCCGAACCCCATCAGGACATGACGGAAAACGAATGCAGGCCCTCTTCATCGGACAGACCTATATCGACGTTACCTTCATCACCGACCACATGCCGACCGGCGACGAAAAGCATGTCGCCGACGCCTATGCGATCTCGTTCGGCGGCAATGCGGTCACGGCGGCATTCTGCTGTGCCAAGCTCGGCATCGTGCCGGACCTGATCGCCACCGTCGCCAATGACTGGCTCGGGCGCATGTTCTGGGACATGAGCGCGAAATACGGAATCTCGGTCCACCCGCGCAAGGTCAATTCTTCCTCGCTGTCCTTCATCATGCCCAAGGACGGCAAGCGCGCCATCGTCCGTTGCCGCGACGACGAGCACATTCATCCCTTCCCGCTCCTCAATCTGAAAGGCTGCCGCGCGCTGCATGTCGACGGCCACCAGCCGGACGCGGCGATACATTACGCCAAGCTCTGTCGCGAGGACGGCATCCTGACCTCGCTCGACGGCGGCGGCCTGCGCACCAATACGCATGAGCTGCTGCAGTATATCGACGTCGCGATCGTCGCCGAGAGGCTTTGCGAGCAGATGGACCTCACGCCGGAAAAGATGCTGGACTATCTCAAGGGCCGCGGCTGCCGGGTCGGTGGCGTGACCCAGGGCGAGAAGGGCCTGCTCTGGTATGACGAAGCCGGCGTGGTCCGCACCATGCCCGCACTGCCGATCCCGCGCGAACGCGTGATCGATACCAACGGCGCCGGCGACGTCTTCCACGGCGCCTATGTCTATTCCTATCTCAGCAATCCTTCCAAAGGCTGGCACGAACATTTCGAGTTTGCACGCGCCGCCTCCACCTACAAGATCCAGCGCCTCGGCAACGAGGCCGGCCTGCCGACGCTTGCCGATATCGAGGCCGTCAAGCAGGAGTTCGGGGTGAGTGCCTGACGGCGCCAGCAGGAGATTTTCACGCATGGGGCGCGTCTTCGTCGCCGGCAGCATCAATATGGATGTGGTGGCGACAGCCGTCCGGCATCCCAGGGTCGGCGAGACCGTCGCCGGCGATGCCGTGCATTATTTTCCCGGCGGCAAGGGCGCGAACCAGGCCGTCGCGGCCGCAAAGCTCGGCGCACCGACAACGCTGATCGGCCGGCTCGGCGCGGATGCGTTCGGACAGCAGTTGAGGACGTTTCTGACCGCGCAGGGCGTCGACCTCGCGTTCGTCGCAGACACCGCCGGCACCCATACCGGAACGGCCATCATCACCGTCGCAGATGCCGACAATACGATTGTGGTGGTGCCCGGCGCCAATGCGCTGGTGACGCCGGAGGATGTCGCCGCGCCCGTGCTCGCCAGGGGCGATATCGCCGTCAGCCAGTTCGAGATCCCGCGGCCCGCGATATCGGCGTTTTTCACGCGCTCCCGGGCAGCCGGCGCAACCACGATCCTCAATCCCGCTCCGGCGATGATGTTCGGCCCGGCGCTGCTCGATCTCGTCGATATCCTGATCGTAAACGAGACCGAACTGGGATTTCTCGCCGGTACCGAACTTCATGACACCGACGACCCTGCCCGCTTCATCGAAGCCGCGCGGTCGCTGTCAGTTGGGACGAACACAACAATCTGCGTCACGCTCGGCAAGCGCGGCGTACTCGCCCTGATTGGCGGCGAGGCTTCGATGATCGCCGGCCGCGCGGTCAAGGCCGTCGACACCACAGGCGCGGGTGATTGCTTTGTCGGCGCGCTTGCCGCGCGACTGGCCGGCGGAACGCCCCTCCGCGACGCGCTCGGTTACGCCAATGCCGCAGCCTCGATCTGCGTGCAGCGGATGGGCGCCGCGCCATCGATGCCGACGGCGGCCGAGGTAACGGCTTCGTGCGGATAGCACGCTGAGAACGGCTACTTGAGCGCCTGCAACTCGTCATACTGCGCCTTGGTCCAGCCGGCGCCGGCGGAGGCATCGTTGTGCAGCGGGAGCGCCGCCTTGCGGAACGCCTCGCGATCAGGCTCGATCACGGTGTTGCCGAGCTTTTTGAACTCTGCGGCCAATATCCTCTCGGAAGCCTCGATCGCTTCCGTTGCCTTCGCAGCGGTCTCTTTCAGCGTACCCGTAAAGATCTGCCGCTCGTCCGGCGTCAGCTTGTTCCAGAGGTGACTGCCGATCACGGTCACCATCGATTCCGTGATGTGACCGGTCCGCACGATGTGGCTCTGCACCTCGTAGAACTTCTTGGCCATGATCGTCGGCAGCGGATTCTCCTGGCCATCGACCAGGCCCTGCTTCAACGCGTTATAGACATCGGAGAAGGCGATCGGTGTAGCGGTAGCGCCGACGGATTTGGTGAACATCAGGGACAGCGGCGCCGCCGGCACGCGCAGCCTCATGCCCTTCATGTCCTCGGGCCTCTTAATGGGCTTGTTGGCGGTGACGTGGCGCTGGCCGTAATAAGTGAGCGCGACGATCTTGTGCCGGGTCTTGTCGTCGTAGCCCTTGACCAGGTCGGCAAACAGCTTGCTGTCGCGATAGGCCTTCCAGTGATCGAGATCGCGCAGCATGTAAGGCGCGCCAGAGATGCCGAGCGGCTTGTAGGTCGATGCAGCGAAGTTGACGCCGACGTAGACAATATCGATGGTGCCGAGCCCAAGACCTTCATTGAGCTGGTTTTCATTGCCGAGTTGGGAAGCCGGAAACACCTGGATGTCGAATTTACCGTTGGTGCGCTTCTTGATCTCGCTCGCGGCCCACAGCGCCTCGGTGTGAAACGGCTCGGTGATCTCGTAGACATGCGCCCATTTCAGCCTGGTCTGCCCTGAAACCGGGCTGGTCATGGCCAAGGCAGCGACAATGGCGCCGGTCACCGTGAGGCAGCGTTGCCAGCTGGACATGTGACCTCCCCAAAATGGACTGCCCGAGTCATCTTGGTGCTATGGCGATAGCGTTGCCGAAATGGTCATCCGATGCAAGCAGAGAGCACCGCAGCAAATTTGACTTAAGTGAGGGCGCTCTTGAGATCGAATGCCGCGTCCGCCGCCTGCTCGGGCGTAATCGATCCGTGGGCGGCAAGCAGGCGGCGACCGAACATATGATCGCCGGCGCGGTTGACGGACTCGATGCCGACAAGCTGCCCGGCCTTAAAACAGAAGGCAGAGAACGCGCCCGCGGCACGGTCACCGCGTACCACCACGCGGTCATAGCCGGTGGTCAGCCCCACCATCTGCAGCTTGTCGGGGCCCTGATCGCTCCAGAACCATGGCAAGCCATCATAGGGCTTGGCGTCGCCCGTCAGGCGCGCTGCCACGCAACGGGCGTGGTCGGTGGCGTTCTGCACCGACTCCAGCCGCAATGAGCCGCCGAACCGGGGGCTCGTGTATAGCGCGCAATCGCCAACCGCCGAAATGTTCGGGTCGGCGGTAAGGAGATGCTCGTCGACGATGACGCCGGCCGCGACCGGCAAGCCCGCCTCCGCCGCCAACTCGACATTGGGCAGAACGCCGACACCAACCACAATGAGGTCTGCCTTCATGTGTCGTCCGTCGCTGAGGCTGACGCCGGTGACTTTGCTGCCGTCGCTTTCGATGCTGGTGACCTGCACGCCGAGATGAATCCGGATGCCGGCCGCGGTGTGGCGCGCTTGAAAATGCTCCGAGATTTCCGCGGTAACCGCGCGCGCCATCACCCGCGTGGCGAGTTCGATGACGTCGACTTCGAGGCCTTTGGCGCGGGCAGTCGCGGCAAATTCCAGGCCGATGAATCCAGCAC
>DAIMKE010000110.1:0-10644 GCA_036721875.1 Bradyrhizobium sp.
CACGTCGGCAGGCCGTTTTCGTCGTAACCAAGAATCTCGTCAGGGCTTCGTCCGGTATCGGGAAACGCCGCGTACAGGCTGCCGATCTTCATCAACTTTGCTGCCACAGCATCGGTGTTCCGGCGGCGGCGTTCCCGCGCCAGTCGTTCGCGCAGCGCCAGGGTTACGGCAGACGTCAGGTTCTCGCCGGTGAGTTGCGCCAGCTCGGTTGCCAGCTTATGCGCCTCGTCATTCTTGATGTTCAGGTGCATGGCATCCTCTCATTGATGGTAGATATATACGTAATTTCTACCATCGGGGCAAGGGCGCTGTCCCTCTAACCCGCCAGCCGCTCCAGCAGATCCTGCACCACACCCTTCAGCAGATCGAGCTTGTATCCGGTCATCGGTAACGGCTTTGCGCCTGCGGTCGCCTGTTTGGCGGCAACGGCGATCGTGGCCACATTGGCGGGCTTGCCCTGCAATGCGGCTTCGACCGCCGCGAGCCGCAGCGGCACCGGCGCGATGCCGCCGGCGGTGAGGCGGACGAAATCGAACGTGCCGTCCTTGATGACGGCGCGGGCGCAGACTTCGACCAGCGGCCATTCGGCATGGGTGCGGCTGATCGCGCGCTTGTACAGCGCACGCTCGCCCTCTAGCGGGGAGGGAAGCTCGATACTCCCAATTAGCTCGCCCGGAAGCAGCGCGTTATCGACGGTGCCATCAGTGCCGTCGCCGAGGATGTCGCCGATCGTCAGGCCGTTTCGCTGATCGGTCACAATCTTCGCATCATACGCAAGCAGCGCCGCGGCCATGGTGGAGGGGTGTGGTGCGACGCAGGGACCGAGATCGAACGCGACATGGTAGAGATGATTGCCCGCGCGCGCGGGACAATCCGATCCGCCTTTCTTCAGGCAGGCGATGTGCGGATTGCGGTAATACCAGCAGCGCGAGCGCTGCGCCAGGTTGCCGCCCAGCGTCGCCAGGTGACGGATCTGCGGCGTGGCGAGGCCTTGCGCCGAGGCAGCCAGGCCCGGATAGGCCGCAACGACGCGCGGATCTGCCGCGATGGCGGCGATGGTCGTCAGCGCCCCGATGCGCAAGCGCCCGCCTTCGCCCCAATGCATCCCGGTCGCATCCGGCGCGGCTGATATGTCGATCAGCGGTCCCGACGAGACGCCGCTGCGGCGCCGTTCGCTGAGGTCGGTGCCGGCGGCACGAAATTCCGCGCGGGCGGTGGCGGTCATGGCTGAGGGTGTCATGCAGCGGCCCTTCCTTTGAGTGCGGCGACGAGGCGGTCGGGACGGATCGGCAGTTCGGTCAATCGGATGCCGATTGCATTGCAGATTGCGTTCGCAATCGCCGGCGACGTCGGCACGGTCGCGACCTCACCGATGCCGACGCTGCCGCCGAGCACGTGATCGAAACCGCCTTCGTCGAAATGCACGTCGATCACCGGCGTGTCCGCGATGCCGGGGATGCGGTAGTCCTCCATCCCGCCGCTGAGGATATCGCCGGTGCGGGAATCGATTTCGCGGGCTTCATGAAGCGCATAGCCGACGCCCTGGATCACGGCGCCGGCCGCCTGGCTGCGCGCCAGCGCGGGCGCTGCGATCCTGCCGACGGCGATGCCGGTGTGAACGCTGACGACACGCACATGGCCGAGCCACGTATCGACTTCGACCTCGACGACCTGTACCGAACTCGGCACGCCGGCGCCGATTGCAAGGTTGGAGAAGCGCCGCATCATCCAGCCGAAGATCATGCCGAGCAGGCCGACCTCCTTGAGCGGCGAACGAATGCCGGGCGCCATCTGCTTGCTATCCTCCGGTCGCACCCCGGAAGCGGCAAGGTCGGGCGAGGCCGCGAGCATTTCGCGCCACGGTGCATTGGAGCCGGGGACCGGCTGCCGCTTCGCGTTCTGCTGAATGGCCTCTTTCAACTGCTTGATGGCAAGCAGCATGGGCGGGATCACCGAGGCCGTGACCCGGCTGCCGCCCGATCCCGGTCCTTCCGGCAACCTGGAATCGCCGATCCTCACCTCGACTTCATGCGGCTCGATGCCGAATTCCTGGGCTACGACATTGGCGATCACGGTACGCGTGCCGGTGCCGATGTCCTGGGTCGCGGTGCTCGCAATCAGCCGTCCGCCTTTCACCGCCACCTCGACCTTGGAGCCGGGCTGCCACAGATAGAGCCAGTAGCCGGTGGCGACGCCGATGCCGCGGCGATAGCGGCCGCCCTGCAACGCGGCGGTCTTGCGGTGGCGCCAGACGTCGAGGTCCAGGGCCCAATCGTACAGCCGCTGGCGGTTGGGGTCGGGGTCCCAGCGTTTGCGCAGCGCGATCGGATCGGCCTTCATGCGCAGCGCGGCTTCATCGATCGCCTGTTCCACGGCAAACGCCATCGGCGGTCCGCCGGGCCCGCGGAATGCAGCGCCGGGCGGCAGATTGCTGATGACGTCGTAGTCGGAGAGCGCTTTCGCTTCGGCCGGATAGATCAGCCGGGCAAGTGCGGCGATGGTCGAGTTGGTCGCGGCTCCCGTGTCGGCATGGGCGGTCAGCGACAGCGCCTTCAGTTCACCCTGCTCGGACGGCAACAGCGCGATCTTCACTTCGGCTGCCGGCCGATAGCCGGTCACCGAAAGCTCCTCGTGCCGGTCATAGGCAACCCTGACCGGCGCTTTGGCGGCGCGCGCCAGTTCGATCGCCGTGGTTGTCTCGACGCCGAGACTGGCCTTGGAGCCGAAGCCGCCGCCGACATGGTCGGCAATGACGCGCACCTTGCTGTGGTCGAGCTTGTAGCGCTTGGCGATCAGCTCCATCAGGTGAAACACCGCCTGCGTCGATACATGCACGGTGAGCTGGTCGCCGTCGAAACGCGCCACGGCCGCATGCGGCTCGAGGCAGGCATGCGACTGCGTGCCGGTGCGGAAGGTGCCTTCGACCAGCAGCGGATTTTTCGCCTCGCGCGCGTCGTCGACCCAGCTCCTTGCTTTTTTCGGCTTCCTGGAGAACGCCGCCGAGGGGCCACGGATATTTCCGTTCCACGGCGCCGGCGCGCCGCTGCCTTCGGAGACGTTGCCGGCTTTCTTGCGCGCGGATTTTTCGAACACGACCGGCGCGTTCGGCTTGCGTGCTTCATCGAGGCCGATGGCCGACGGCAGGCGCTCGCTGTTGACGTTGATTGCCGCGATGGCAGCGAGCGCGGTCTTGCGATCGATCGCGGCGACGGCGGCAATGGGGTCGCCGACATAGCGAACGATGCGATCGTCGCCCAGTAAGGAGATCACCGCGCTCACGCCCGAGATCGCGCGTGCCGGCGCCAGATCCAGTTCGCCGATGCGGGCATGCGCTAGCTGCGAGCACAGGATCACGCCTTCGAGCTGGCCGTCATGATGGATATCGACGGTGTACTTCGCCGAGCCCGTCACCTTGTCCTGCGCTTCCATGCGCGGCGAGGCCGCAGCTTCGCCATCGAAGCGGCCGGCGCAGGCATCGGCCACGGCGCGAAAGATGCCGTCATAGGCGCCGCAACGACACAGATGTCCCGATAGCGCGGCGCCGATTTCCTCGCGCGACGGCACCGCCGTGCCCTTGGCCGCCCGCCAGTTGTCGTGGAACGCCGCGGCTTCGACGATGAAGCCGGGCGTGCAGAAGCCGCATTGCAGGGCGTCATGTGCCATGAAGGCCTTCTGCACCGGGTGCAAACCGCTGGCGCCGATGCCTTCGACCGTCGTGATCGACTTGTCGGTGGCCGCGACGGCCGGCATCAGACAGCTCACGGCGGGCACGCCGTCGACCAGCACGGTGCAGGCGCCGCAGACGCCGGCGCCGCAGACGAGCTTGGTGCCGGTGAGCTCGAGCGCGTCCCTGACGACATCGACAAGCAGCGCGTCGGGATCGTCGGGGAGGGGAGCCGGCTTGCCGTTGATGGTCATCGTGCTCATCTGCGATCTCCGGATTTACGGGAGGTGGATCGTGGGACGGATTTTCTGGCTGACGTCGCCTTGACGGGACGCGGTTTCGGTGCAGCCGCTGTGGCGCCGGCGACGAGCGTGCGCAGCATGATCTCCAGATCCTTCAGGAAGGCGCCGGCCGGCTGCATCGCGGGGTAGGCAGACTTGGTGCCGTTGATCGCCATCTCGATGCAGCGGGCAAAATCCTGCGGTGTCATGCCGGCATTCAACTTGAGGCCTTGCTTGCGGCAGACGCGCGTGATCGTGGATGCCAGCTGCGCCGCGTAGGCGGCGGCATATCTTTGGTAGAGGTCGCGAGCCTGCAGCAGGTGTTCGGAGAACAGCTCCTCGACATGGGGCGACCCGTCGAGCGACTCGGCCAGTTGTCCGAGTTTGGCGCTGACCGAGGCGACGAGGATATCGGCGAGGCTGCCGCCGGCTTTTTCCGCGGCGTTGGCCGCCTCGATCTCGGCGGCGAGCGCGCTCTCGTGCAGCCGCTCGATGACGGCGCGGAACAGCGCTTCCTTGGATTTGAAGTGATGGTAGAGCGCCTGCCGCGTCAGGCCGGCGGCCTCCGCCGCCTGCTCGATCGACGAGCGCCGGAAACCCTGCCGGCGAAATACCAGCATCGCGGCATCGAGAATGCGGGTACGCGGGCTCATTTGACGATTTTGACAAAAAAATTAGAAGTGTCAAATGACGAAATCGCGAACAGGGACCCGTGCCGCGACGGCAGGCCTGATGTTACTGATAGGACGGCACTTTATGTGTGCGGCAGTCGTACGGCCCGTTTTCGTTGCGGTCGTCCGCCTTGATGTTCGCGTTGAAGTACTGGCCCATCGAAGGTGCGTTCAGGCGCGCATCGCGCGTAGCCTTCGGCAGAGTGCTGTAGATGGCTGCAAGGCACGCGGCGGCGGTTGCAGGACTCGCCGTGTTCTCGCATCACGTGGTGTAGTTAGACTCATACAAATTCCAAACTTGATCCGGCGGCCGCAAGTCGTCTGTTTGGATAAATACTAATTCTAAACGCGTGATTGATGCGCCGCTGTATCCTTCACGCACTTCATCGCACTGGTCGCGCTTGTTACTGGTGCCGCGCAAAGCGATGAGGACTGGAAATGAATGCATGCTTGAAGACCGCAGGATGGCTCGGCGCCGCGCTGCCGATGCTCGCCGCGATGATCGATGTGACGCCGGCGGAAGCGCAATCGTCCGCACGGGAATTACCGGCAGTCGTCGTCGACCAGCCCTCACGTCCGCCGGCCGCGCGGTCGCGCCCCGCAGCGAAGCGGCAAGCCTCGTCGGCGGCGAGCCGTCGTGCTGCCCAGCGCGCGCAGACGCCGCCTGGTGCCGCGGCGGCGAGCGCCGCCGGCGCACCCGCGGAAACGGGCACCGGCCCGGTGCAGGGTTACATCGCCAACCAGAGTGCGACCGCAACCAAGACCGATACGCCGCTGAACCAGACGCCGCAATCCATCACGGTGGTCACCGCCGACCGCATGCGAGATCAAGGCGTGACCACCGTGCAAGAGGCGTTCCGCTATGTGCCCGGTGTCAACGCCGACGCCTATGGCCCGGATTCGCGCGTCGACTCGATCATGATCCGCGGCATGAATCCCGACATCTATCTCGACGGCATGCGTATCACCAATTCCTGGTGGAACTATCAACGCGTCGAACCCTACGCACTCGAGCGCGCGGAGGCGCTGCGCGGCCCGTCTTCGACGCTCTATGGCAGCACCACGACCGCCGGGCTCGTCAATCTCGTGTCGAAACGGCCGCGCGCGGAGGAACTGCACGAAGTCGAGGTCCAGTACGGCAGCTTCAACCGCAAGCAGATCCAGACCGACCACACCGGCAAAATCTCCGAGGATGGTCGCTGGCTCTACCGCGTGATCGGCGTGTTCCGCGACAGCGACTACCAGACCGACTACCTCAAGGATAATCGCGTCTTCTTCATGCCGGCAGTGACGTGGCTGCCGACCGATATGACCACCTGGACCGTGCTCGCGAACTACCAGAAGGACAAGACGGGATCGTCGACGGCGTTCCTGCCGCACTCCGGCACGATCTCCTTCAATCCGAACGGGACAATCCCGATCAATCGCTTCGTCGGCGATCCGAACTACGACCTTTATCAGACCGAGACGAAGTCGATCACCAGCCTGTTCGAGCATCGCTTCAACGATTCGTTGAGGGTCTCCGTCAACGCGCGCTATCAGGACGTCAACGGCATCTACAACACGGTCTATTCCAACAGCTACTTCAATCCGATCACTTTCGGCGCGGACCCGTACCTCGATCCGGCGCGGCGTACGATTTCGCGCTATGTCGATGCCTGGAACAGTCATCGCCAGACGTTTACCTCCGACAGCAATGCGGAAGTGAAGTTCAACACCGGTCCGCTATCGCACAAGGTTCTCGCCGGGTTCGACTACCGCCGGATGGACGAGACCGGCACGGCAGGAAGTTATCTCGACCTGACCCCGTTCGATCTCTATTCGCCGGTCTACACCTCCGTAGTGCCGCCCGTGCTCTCAGTGTTGCCGGAGCTCTCGCAGAAGCAGGCCGGTGTCTACGTGCAGGATCAGGTGAAGTGGGGCCCGTTGATCGGCCTGTTCGGTTTGCGCCATGATCGGGCGACCAGCGACCTTCAGGGCAATCCATCCCAGACGGACCAGGCGACGACTTGGCGCGCGGCTCTGATGTACGAGCTTCCGTACAACGTGACGCCGTATTTCTCCTACGCGAAGTCGTTCGATCCGCAGTTCGGTACGGCGCCGTATGGCAACAACCGCTGCGTCGACAGCGCCACGGGCCTCTGCAAGCCCGTGCTGGGCGAACAATATGAAGTCGGCTTCAAGTACAAGCCGTCGAATACGCTCGCTATCAACGGCGCGCTGTTCGACATCGCCCAGCAGAACCGCATCGCCTATAGCGCCAACTCGTTGGGGGCCGTGCAGATCGGCAGGGCAAGTATCAAAGGCGCTGAACTGGAAGTGCTGACCACGCTCTGGGGCAACCTCGACATCATCGGTGCCTACACCTACCTCGACGCCAGGTTCGTGGAAGGTGACAACGCCGGCAAGCGGATCGAGACGGTGCCGGAGCACCAGACTGCATTGTGGGCGAAGTACCGCTTCATGGCCTTCGGCATCCCGGGCTTCTCGGTCGGCGCCGGCGTCCGCTACATCGGCGAACAGTGGGACGGCACCGACACGCTCATGACGCCATCCAAAACGCTTTTTGACGCAATGATCGCGTGGGAGAACAGGAACTGGCGCTTCCAGATCAACGCATCAAACCTCGGGGATCAGCAATACTTCTCGTCATGTCTGGCGCGCGGTGACTGTTTCTACGGGGCAAGGCGGTTCATCCTGTCGCGACTCACCTACAAGTTCTGAGACGAGTCTTACCGGCGAAATACCAGCATCGCGGCATCGAGAATGCGGGTGCGGGCTACCATTTGACGAGTTTTACAAAATAGAAAGAGATGTCGAGTTTTGGAAAGAGGCTCTCGGGCGTTCCCGCTTACGATGCCGTGTGCGTCCCGCACCCGTATGGCCCGGACTTGCCGGTCGCTGCGATGTTCGCCTTGAAATACTGCCCCGTCGAAGGGGCGTTCAGAAACGTGTCGAGCACGCTCTTCGGCAATTCGCAGTATTGGTCGTAGACCGCACTGTGCCGGATGACCATGTACCGGTTCGCTTCATCGTAACAGACCCGCTCGATGAGGCTGCTCCGGGTGATGTCCTGGCAAAGGAACGGTTGGAGGTTCACTGGCCCAAAATTTCTTACCTCAACGCTTTCGGCTTCCTCCCAGGGGGCGGCGAAGAGCAGGGCGATGATGAAAGCAATGCGGGACATTGTATCAGCCTAACATGACGATTGGCCGAATGCGCCTGGGAGGCGGAATCCGCAACACGGGTTCAGGCTTGCGCGACCGGGCTTTACCGGCGCAGTGACGGCAGCCGGTTCGATCAACTCGGATGCACAAAGAGCGCGATGAGGAGGATGACCGGCAGCGGGATTTCGACAAGCCATAGCAGCGCGCCTTTCAGGAATTCCATGCCAGCCTCCCTTCCAGGCTCTCGACAAGACGATCGCCGTTCATTTCGTTGCCAGTTGCTTGCGAACCGCGGCCGCACAATTGCCGACCTTGTCGACGGCCCGTTGAAGATCTTCCTTCGAGACGTTGAGATGTCGGGTCCAGTGAAGAACCTCGTGCGGCTGGTCCATGTCGATCTTGCCGCGATCGGGCGCCGGCTTTCGGGTGAGGTTGTCGCTCATCTCTATGACACGATGACCAGGCGGCGGCGCTCGGCTGCAAATTTCCTGTAGGCGTCGATCGCGCTGTTGGACAGCAGCAGCCGCCGCCGCTCGCCGTTTCGAACCATTTGTTCCACGGCACCGAGCAGGAACCGGCTCGCAACCTCGGGATCGCCGAGATCGCCGGTGCGCTCGAGATAATCCCAGGCGATCTGGATCGAAGTCTCCATCAGGATCGGTAACGGCTCGTGCATGCTCATCTCTCCATGGGAGAAACGGCCCTGCGACGGTTCTGTTCCTGGGAATATCCGACTGGCAGCATGGCCCCGGGGAGGGGGCTGGGCCTATACGGGCTTTGCCCGGTACGTCTGCAGGAACATCCGCGTCGCGCTGTCGACCACTTGCGCGATACGTTCGGCCGATGGCGCCGGTTCGGCCTGAAACACGAACGGCAGGAACAGCGTCGCCTGGCACATCTGCAGGAACTGCGCGGCGGCAAGTTCGCAATCGTCGATCGTCAGATCGTCCGGCCCGACATGGGCCTGCAGATAGTCGGCGAGACGGTTGATCGTCTTCGCCAGCACGTTCTCGTAGAACTGACGTCCGACGTCCGGCATCCGCTCGGCGATCGCCATCACCGTGCGGATCGACGACCCGCCACCCGGCCGGCAGATCGATCCGATGTAGGCTTGCCCGAACTCCCGCAGCGTGATCTCGGCGTCCCGCCGCGGATCGAGATTGTAGACGATCCTGCTTTTTTCGAGCGCTTCGTCCTCGACGATGGCCTCGAACAGCCGGCTCTTGTCGGCGAAGTAGACGTAAAGCGTGCCCTTGGAAACGCCCGCAGAGCGCGCAATCTCGTTCATGCTCGCCCCATCAAAGCCCAGATCCATGAACACCTTGCGGGCGCCGTCCAGAATCTGGCGGCGCTTCGAGCTGTCCTCCTCGCTGGCGGGCCTGATAGTGTTGGGGGGAGATACAACCATTGGTTTATCTTTATGAAAAACATTTCAACCCGGGATACGCTTTGCGGGCGTTTCTCGCGCTATGATCCGTCCCGCATAGAAGTATCTTGACCGAACCGTTCGGTCAATGATACTTTTTGACGCGACGATGTCCCTGCGCTCAGACTGGGCCGTGGTGGCATCGCGACATCGGAAAGGGGAGGCCGTTAATGGCCGCAGCGAGAGACCAGGCAGCACGCGTCGTTCGTACCGGGCCGGAATCGGCCAACGACGATGCGGTGCTGGAGGCTGCGGACCAACTGCGGGCCCCGGTCGCCGAAGAACCCCGGCGCCGTCCCGCCGAGACGCCTGCCGAAACCGAAAAGCCGGCTGCGACCTCCGCCAGCCCTGCCGCGGCGAAGCCGGGCAACCGCAAAAAATATGTGTTCCTCGGCCTGTTCGTCCTGCTGGCGCTCGCAGCCGTCGGCTACGGCACCTACTACTTCCTCGTCGGGCGCTTCTATATCTCGACCGACAACGCCTATGTGCGCGCCAATAACACCACGCTCGGCGCCCGGGTAGCGGGCCATGTCGCGGCGATCCTGCCCACCGATAATTCGATCGTTCGCGCCGGCGACGTCGTCTTCCGGATCGATGACGGCGACTACCGTATTGCGGTCGACGCGGCCCGCAGCAGGATCGCGACCCAGCAGGCGACGATCGACCGCATCGGCCGACAGGTCGTCGCGCTGGAAAGCGCCGCCGAGCAGGCCAAGGCACAACTGGCATCCGCCGACGCGGCGATGAAGCGCGCCGGCCTCGACTTCGAGCGCCAGCAGACGCTCAGTACCAAGGGTTTTGCCTCGCGCGCCGCCTTTGAAGTGTCCGAGGCCAGCCGCGACCAGAGCCTGGCGGCAGTCAGATCGGCGCAGGCCGCCTTTGACACCGCGCGCGACAATGTCGAGGTGACGAAGGCGCAGCAGGCCGAGGCCCGCGCGCAGCTTGCGGAATTGCAGACCCAGCTCGCCAAGGCCGAGCGCGACCTGGATTTCACCTCGGTGCGCGCGCCGGTCGACGGCAACTTCTCCAATCGCCTGGTCAACACCGGCGATTTCATCCAGGCCGGGCAGCGGCTCGCCAACGTGGTGCCGCTCAACGACGTGTTCATCGACGCCAATTTCAAGGAAACCCAGCTCAAGCGCATCCGTCCCGGCCAGCCCGTGAAGATCTCGGTCGATGCCTACGGCCATCGCAAGTTCGCCGGTGTCGTCGACAGCATTTCACCCGCGGCCGGCTCGGTGTTCACGCTGCTGCCGCCGGACAACGCCACCGGCAATTTCACCAAGATCGTGCAGCGCGTGCCGGTCCGCATTCGCGTGCCGAAATCGGTGGCGAAGCAGAACCTGCTCCGCGCCGGCATGTCGGTCTATGCCACCGTCGACACCAACAAGGGCGCGGCCGACGCCGACAGTGAAGTCCGATCTCGACGATCCCG
>DAIMKE010000111.1:0-10635 GCA_036721875.1 Bradyrhizobium sp.
ATCCCAGGGTTCTGCGGCGTCCAATATTTCTGGATGCCTTTCTTGCCGACGCGCAAGGTGGCTCGACAGGATGACAAAGGGCTCTCGATGCCACGCGTCACGCGAAACAGGCTTTTCGAAATCATGCTCGCGAGCGGGCGAGCGATGCCATAGGAGTTTATGGCCATCGTAAATTGGCCAATTTAGATTGAATTTCTCGCGCAGCTCGATCTGCCACTGTTTGCAGACATTCTTGGGCGCTAGGACTAACGCTCGTTTGATCCTACCGGCTAGCCACGATTGGCGAAGAAGCAAGCCGGCCTGCACAGTCTTTCCAAGGCCCACCTCATCCGCAATTAGGAGCTTCGGAGGCCAATTGTCATAAAGGCGTTGAAAGGCGCGCGCCTGATGAGGCCACGGCATGATAGCGCAAGTCGCTTCGCCAACTCGGTCGCCGCCGATTTTCTGACGCGCCGCGTTGGCGACTCGTTCCCAAACAGCTTGGCGCTCTTCGTCGACCGATAGACCTGGTGCAGATGTCGACGGCACGGGTGCGATCTGACCATCCGATGCAGGTATCGGTATGTGGGCTGGGGGCGCCCTCGACATTTCGGTTTGTTCGATGAGTTGCTTCGGCAGCTTGTCGGGATCTGGCAAAAACGTCAGAAGCTGATCTCGCAGTGCCGTCGGCACATCAATCGTGATCGCTCGCCGCGCTTTATCGGCCCAGAGCTTCGCAAAGCTGGCTTCCTCTGCGTCCACGCGAGGACCATCGTTCCACGAGGTAAAGGCGTTGAAGCTTTCCCAGTTTCGCGTCCACCCATATTCGGTTTCGTTGATGCTGCCATTGAAGGCAAGCCGGTCGCCGGTTTTATCCTCAATGATTCCAGTCTTCTCATGGAAGATGCTATTATCGCGGATCGGACGTCGCTCATGATCGCAAGGAACGGCAAGTTTGACGTCAAGGAAGCCGTTTGCCACCATCCAGGCGACAAGTTCGAGCGCGTCAATCGTTCGAGGATCATCGGATAGAATGGGCATCTTGATGAGGGACTGCTCAACAGCGTCGCGCAGAGCTTGCCCGCGTCCAATCGCCGCAACGTCTTCTTCGCCGAGCGTGCAGCCTACGATTAACCGCATCCGCCCATTGTTAACTACGAGCCCTTCAACTCCTCTTGCAGCGAGAGCCAGCGCGCGTGCAGAGAAATAGCCAGTCAGTCGATCGTAACGGTTGGCCGATCGTAGCGCAGGGACGTAAAAGTGGCGGACAAGGTCACCGTCGTCCGGAGTATATTTGAGGCGCCATGATGTGTCGCGCAGTAGCGTCAAGCAGCATCCTCCACAAATAGGGATAACTGTTGAGGTTCACCGACTCTATCGGAAAAGGCCAACCGACGCAGTTTCTCAAGGGCGTCAAAGTCGTCGGCGGCTGATTTTGCATCCCCGCTTGCGACATCGAATCCGACGAAGCTGCGTGATGGCGGCAGCACCTCCAGCACGGCTTCAAGTGCGGCAAGAAATTGCGGATCGTTCTCAATGTCTGAATCCTTGATCAGATCAAGGGCGGCGTCCAGCGTGCGGGTCCGCCCACGATATGCAGCGTGATGGATCGCGTCGATCATAGCGCGTGACCCGTCAGCAGGGCCGAGCGCGTTCTTGGCGGCACGCGTGACGCTATCCCACAGTTTAACGTCGGATCCCTTCTTCTCGCAAATTTTGCCGATCAGCTGGCCGTCGAGGTCGGCGCCGACCGCGCGGGCGAGACGCAGGCCTTCGTCGTAACTGAAGACTGGCGCTTTGAACGCATCCCAAGCCAACACGAACCAAGATGTGGTCGCGTCGAGATCTCCCCGCCCCTTTGTGTGCGTTAGCTGGTTCAAGCGCCAAGTTTTTACTTCTCTGCGAGCAGCGTCCAAGGCGTCCTCGGGCGTCACAGCATAGGGGTCGAATTCTTCCTCGAAAAGCTCCGCTTGCTTTCGACGCCTCTTTGCGAGGGGCTCAGGGCGTGGTGTGCCTCGCTTTACTGGCCAGTGCCGCGAGAACTCTTCGAGGGCTGGACCGAAGGAAGCCAAATAGAGATCGACTCCAGTGATCCCAGCGGCTTGGAATTCCTCGACGCGGATTCGAACGGCTTCCGCTACAAGCGGTTCGATGTCTTCCCAATACATCGTTTCACGACCAAGGTTCGCAGGTCTCGGGCGGCAAACGAGAAAGATCGTAGAATTGGCAGCTGCCTTATTTTTAATGTGGGTCGAGCTTTCAGCTTCTGTGTTCACAGGCCAAGATGCCGTTATAATGAAGCCGGCGTCGATAAGTCCCTTGGTCAGGGCATCCCAAGCGCCGGTATCTTTGTGAGTAAACATGACCGTCATTATGCCGTCCGCCTTCAACACCCGTTTGCATTCCGCAAAAATGGATTGCATCCGCTCACGGTAATCGCGGATCGCCAACAAGTTGGATCCCTTGACGCCCGGGAATTTCGCCTTGTTTGACACGGCCTCAGTTTCTTTCGCGGTCAATTGGCGAGTGAAGAGTTCGGGCACGACGAGACCCGCCGTCCGTTTCAACCACACGTAAAAAAAATCGGCGAGCTCCGCATACATTACATTTGCCCCATAGGGCGGGTCCATGATCACCGCATCAATTGACGCATTTGCTATATGCTCAAGTGAATCGCCGGATTTCAGGGAAACTGTGACGGGATTGGGTGCTCGGCAATCTGAAGCGAACAGGGTTGCACCTTCGGGATTGGTGAGGTCAATAAGTTCCTTCAGACACCTTGATGTCTGGCGGATGACCCACTGGTATCCCAAACCTTGTGCTAGAACGTCCATCTCTGCGAAGGACCAGCGGATTGGAAAAGCATGGACCTGGAAAGTATGCGCCATTCTTAGCTTATCTAGGTCCCACGTGCATTGTAGCGAATTCCAATCCACCAGCTTATCGATGGAAAGTGCCAGATAAACAAATGCCGCCCTTTTAAGGTCAGGCAAGGATTCAATGGGCCCGTGATCTGCTAGGATCTCCTGAAAAACTTCTACACTTGTGCAATGAACCAGCAGTTGTCGGGAAGAGAACAGATCGATAAAGCGAGCCGCGCCATACTGATGCGGTGTATTGCCGTGAGTCCAACTTTCGGTGTCCGTCGGAAGTAACTCTGAGGGACAGATATTTAACGCCTCCCATTCCGGCATTTTTTCTGAGAGTCGCGCTTTGACTTGTTGCGAAACGTCATCAATTTTCGTCGGTGCGCGATAGGCGCGCTCCCACGTAGGACGCTTTCGCCCGCCTTTGTCATTTATGTCTATCCGACGCTTAATAACCACCGTTGTTAAGATTTCGCTTAGGGACCTTTCGCGTCCTTGTCGTTTCACTTCATCAAGGGATATGACTCGTCCGCAATCCGGAAAAGGGCAAACAACATCCGTGCCCGCCACCGTCCCTGGCGACTGTTCTTCGATGCTCTCGACAATCTCGAACTCGCAGTGGCGATTCTGGTCGCCTGGTCCACTTCCGCACTCAAAGCGAAGCTTTAGCCCGGTTCCTGATGGTTCGAGCTTCCAGTTTGGAGCAATCGGCACTTCACCGCTGCAGTAAGGGCACTTTGCGCCTCTCGCCCAAATGTAACTCGTTATGATCTCGTCGCGGCTCTCTGGCTGAGGGAAAAACGCACGCAGTCGCGATGCAGTCTTGGATATGAATTGCTCGGAAAGCTTCACAAATTCATCAACGAGCGGCCTACCAAGCCTCATTGGATAATCTACTGTGGCGGTGAGGACTGTTGCGGCGACGCTATTGAGGTCATTCGCAAAAGTTATCATACCTAGACGAGACGCTTCAAAAGGAATGCTTCCGCCGCCCGCAGTCGGGTCAAGGACTCGACGAGCTGTTGCTCCTAAAGCTTTAGCTATTTCCTCTACATCTGGCCCACAGGAAAATGCACGGTCGTATCCGTAGGGGTCAGAGACCCGAATTCCCGTTCTCTTTGCCCTGTCGATCTTGCGTCGAGCGACAATTGGATCGCCGTCAATCCGAATTAGGCGCAGGAAATCTAGATTTGAAGTGCTTGCGGGAAGCAGTGATGCAATTACCGCTGCACGCGATGCTATCAGTGGACGTCTGGCCCACCAGACATGCAGATAATAAGGGGCGGGTAAGGCAGACAGCGCCCGCCGTTCTCTGACGCTTTCCTCACCGATTGCGGCAATCGGCAACCATCGCTCAATTAGCCGTGTGTCCGATATGCGCTTTTCGTTCATTACTTTGCCGGATCGGTGAGGAGAATGCGAAGCGCGGTCAACACACGGCGCGGATTTTTGCGGTGGACGGACATGCCGAGCCAATAGCCCGCTTCTTCCTTGCCCATCGCCTCGATGCCCTCGGCGACAAGGCGCATATTATCGCGGTTGCGCATGGGAGCTAGCGTGCGGAAAAGCAGCGCGAGGCGAAGCGCAGTTTCTTCAGTCAATACCGATCCCATACCTTCGATCGGGAGGAGGTCGAGCCGGATGCCGCTTTCTTTCAGGCGCTTGAGAACTCGGTGCTCGGCCAATTCGAGATTTCGGCCACGCAAACCGGCAAGCCGGATCGGTGCGGTGATCTGGGGCGTTGCCAGCGACGGAAGTTGCCAGACTTCGACTTCTGTGTCGCCCGGGGCGTGGCGGCGGGCACGCAATTCATAAACGGGGTGGGTCTTCGAGACCATCGCGAACTCGTCCTTCCGGCGGGGCACGCGCATTATTTCACCTCCGCCGTTGCTTCAACATACGCCGCCGCGCTCGCAAAGCGTGTCAGTTTCTCTATAAACCTGCCTGCAACGTCTCCTTCCATCGTCAATCCATCTTCAAATTCAAAAGAAATGCCGGTCTTAAGATCGGTATCTTTCGCCGCACGGAACTGGGGTTCAAGATAGTCTTTCATTGTTGATGCGTCTTGCGTGGTTCCGTTGAATTCGAAATGCATCTCACTGTCTTGTGTTGTGATGAACGTTCCGCTCAGCTTCACCGAGCGCTTTGTTCCAGCGATCGTATTCGCGATAGGAATCAACTTGAAGGCATCACCATACTCGAACAGTCTTATTATGACGCGGTCCACCTTTTCGATTTTGGCGGTTCTTGCTTGTTCGATTACCTTCCGTAAGGCCTCTTTCAGGATGCCTTCCGCTGTGAACACCTTCATATTCGCGGTGGTCCCGGTGGGAGCGACTTCAGGTTTCTCACCAAATATCCCCGATCTAACTCCGCCGGGCACGCCTTCAAGCGGGGGAAGAGGCGCGCCAGAGATTGAGTCACCTTTATTGGCCAACGCAGGTTGCGCGGGCGGTGTAGCTGTGGGCCGTGGCCACAATCCCTTAGTTTTCGCAAAATCCATCGTAAAAATAGTGGTGTCCTCATCGATGTTGATTGAGGGCATCGGGTCGCTTGGGCCAGCAAGCAATTCGCCGCGTTTGTAGATATAGGTGCCTTCTTCAATCCCCTTCCGGATTGCCTTCCGAAACACGTCGTCCGAAAGAAGAATGGCAAGCGATGGATCGCGGCGAAACTCGTCGCGCAAATCGCGAGTCGTTATCTGACCCTTCTTCAAGGGAGTCCGATCGCGAATGTAAGAGGGAGAATCGGGCGCGTCTGAAGCGTCGCGGACTTTGTTTTGGCTTTGTAACTGCCGAACGATCTGAAGTTGACCTGATCCGGGGCGTTCAGAAGCATTTTGAATATCGATCACGGAATGCGCGAGTTGCACCGTGCCGGTGCCGCCGAGGGCATTACGGGACGGATAAAGGATGTGGCGGTAGCATTGCTGTATGGCGATTGCGGCTTCTGTCTCCGATTTCTTCTCAAGTTCGAAGACCTTGGCCTGCTGATGCTCGGCAAGCTCCTTGACACGCTCCGGCCGCCTAAGTTCCTGCAGTGCCAGCCGGCGCACGATCCCTCGCTTCATCTCGCCAACTTTCGTCTCGTCCGCAATAACAAAAACGAGGTTGTTTCGCAGAGACCTAAGGCCGTTACCATCCGCCCCCTTTCGCTCGAACATGCGGACTATTATTTCGGGTATGTCTCGAAGATCTGCACCGATTTCGAGGGCATCATGAGACAGCAGCACGAGACGCGGTTTGCCGTCGGATACATCGTCCGGAACGTCCCATGGCCCCCCGGGGAAGGGTATGAGATCAAAAGCCTGTCCTCCGAAAATTGCCTTCGAGCGGTCGCCGAGCTGGGTCCGTGCCTCACCTGGATCGATGTTCCTTTCTTCGCGACCGATGACCTGCGTGAGGTTCGCTTCCGCATTGAAGCGCAGCGGAGCAGTCGGGCGATCATCAAGATAAGCCGATTCGGTGCGAAATTTCGTTTTGGCGTCGTCGATAAAGGAGAGGTCTGACGAGGGGCTCAAGACGGAGTATCGAAGGTGATCGGCGGTAAGTCCCTTTAGATCGTTGTTAAAAGCGAGAGTGTGAATAAAAATTGTCCGTGCGACGTAGGTGCCATAGGGGAGAAGTCCTTTGAAATGCTTCGCATCCAATTCCTGCGCAAGTGCAGGCTTCTCAGGAGCGCCTGCAATGTCGTTCAGGATCGCTGGAACAAATGCGCCTTGTTGCAATCGAGTCGTAAATTCGCGCCGAATGACATCCGAACCAAGGTCGATGTGATGCAGGTGGATCGCCGAACCGTCCGCGGGGCGACTTGCCCAGACGACGGCAACAGTTTTTGCGAGAATGCGAAGCATACCGCGCACACGCTGGAATCCGCTGAGCGTCGCGGTCTTACCAGTGAGAGTATTCAGAACGTCGGGATGGAATGGATAAGTCTCGCCGAACTCTCCACTCGTTGCAGACCTGCGGGCCTCCTCAGACAGGGCATCTCGATGGTTTGTCCATAGTGCGCGATAGGCCGCAATGACTTGAGTCGCACGAGAGTCGTCGACTGACGCGAATAGGCGCCTTCGGATCACCTTGGCGGTTTCATCATCCCTCGTCGGATTGAGGTTGGTTGCCTTTCGACCCGACACGCTTTCTAATTCTGACATCGCAGTCGCGAGGAATTCGTTTTCTTCAGCAAACGCGTCGATACCCTTCCCATCAGATCTAACCGCAAGCGTGTAGACGACAGCTGCGTTTGGGGTGCTCTCAATGGCAGTCAAAAGCGCTTTAAGAAACGCAGTCAGCTGGTCGCGCCCGCCCATGTTTTGGACTCTACGGAGATACTCGCCCAATTCGTCGAGCACGACGAGAACAGGATCACTGCCAAAAAGTTCTTTTATAGTGTCGGCTCCAGGAGCAATTCGCTGCTCGTCGGAGCGGCGAACCACTTCATAGCCTTCCTTACCGGCGAGCTGATAGGCGATCTCGCCCCATGGGGTGTGGGCACGAACGCCGTCGCCCATTGGCCGACCATTAGCGGGGTCGGCGTTCTCGCCATCGAATGCTGCAACGCGAACGTGATGTTTAGGGACAAGGACCGGATCTAAAAACTCGGCAATATTGGAGACGTTCTTCATGCCTGCCGCGGCATGGACCAGGGCAATCAGACCATGTGTTTTACCGCCGCCAAAGGACGTGTCGAGCCGAAAGACTGCGGAAACGCTTTCACCTTTCCCGGAAAGTCGCCCGCAGACGTTGACCAAGAGTTCCTTGAGGCCCTCGGTCGGATAGGTGTTGGTAAAAAACGTCGGGGCATCCGTATAATCAAGTGAAGCACGCCCAGTCAGAACGTTAGCCAGATTGGCAGCGTAATCGCTATCCGCTATCGTTCCATTGACCACGTCGTCGCGTGGCTGGCATAGATCAAAAATGGTTGGAAGCGTCATGCAAACCTCATTTGATGCTTCACCGAACGCTGAATGTGCTTCAGAGGAGAGCCCATCCGTGGGCGAATCTCCGCTAAAGGGCCGTTGGTAAGGCGGATTGGCTAAGCCGTGGTGACTTCGCGCTGAAATTGTATAGCCTGAAACCGACGATCGCCAAACATAGGCAAAAGGTCTGGGTGCTGGCAATTGGTCGCCACCTTCGATCCACGGTCTTTCCATCGACCGTTGATAACCGCTAATCCTCACCCAGCACACAGCCATTGTTCTGGGTAGGCCATGTCCTCAAAATCTAGCCGCCAGCGCGAGAAATGCTCCGACGTGGCCGCCGTAGGCGTGAGCGCGACATGCGGGGCTATTGCCTTCCTTGTGGTCGCAATGCCGGAGGCAAGAGCTTATTTTACTAGTAGCGATGGATCGTGGCGAGGGATGTTGGGGCGTAGGGGGAGGCGGCTTATCGCGAACGGTGAAGACCGCTGAGGAGGAACGGGTTCACCGACCGCACAAACGGATCGTGCCTTCTAGTTCCGACGATGTCGGCACACGAGGCGCGTTGTTTTCCGGACCTGAATCGTTTTCGGCCACACGTCGTTAGTTGAGAGCCCGTCAAACAGTTTACGTAAAGAGGCTGTCCGATAAATAGAGCAATATTGATTCAAGGACTCACCTCGGAACGCATGATAGATTCAAAATGCGGCCGTTCCTGATTGTTTTGTTGCGCAGATCGAATTTCAGTCCGAGCTGTTCCGCGCAACTAACTAACTAACGGTGGCAACGCGGCAGCCTCACGGACCAGACCGATGTTGCGCCAAGGACAGTAAGCCAAATATCGATAGCCATAGCGAAGTCGATCGTCCCAAACCATCGTCCTTTCATGAATCCCACGATTTCATATCAAACGTGTTTTCGCCCGCTCTGCGGCAGGCATCTCGACAAATCCATTACCTTCCGGTTCATCTTGAGCCCCGGAGAGGAGTGTCATTTGTTGTCGTTTGGGCCGCCTACGGACCTCCGCCGAACTATATTGGATACGATGGATATTGAGCTTTTGCTGTTTTGGCCCGCTCGATCGGCCACTGTGGGGAATAGTCCAAAATCGGTCTGTGGTCTCTCCTCCGCATTTTAGGCAAACGTCCGAAGGTTGTGCTGATCGGCACTGTTTTTCACTCGCTGCCCAGGGTTCCCAAGCGAGTTTGTCATTCAGAAAATAAATGGGAGGGCTGAACAGCAAACTCGAAACAAACTAAATAGGCACCAAGATACCACTATTTGGCCTGGGAGTTTGTTGTCGACAAACTCGAATGATCGTTCGTGCCTATTTCGCTCTTGGAATTTGCCGGAATGACAAACTGAACTCTGTCTACGACAAACTCGGATTGCAGCTTAAGATAGTGGTTTTGCGCGACCTCGTTGGCGCCGCCGGCCCACCTCAGCCCTTCGATCGCACGATTGCTGACGCGGTTGATCTGGGACGACCGCTCCTCATTGTCTGCGCCGGAGAACATGCCGAGAGCCGCGACCGTGAAAACCTCACTCACGGACTGAGCGCATCAGCGTCTGCGGCCGCAGCCCTCGATCACCTGTATAGCTTACCTCGGAACGTCGCCTTTCTGCCGCCAGCGTCCAATGCAGCTGGCATATCCAGGCACCGGTCCGACACACAGCTATAAGACCGGCCCGATCGCACTACCTTGCTGCTTCTCTTTCAGCGGGCGGTGAAAGAACGAATCAGCGATGCGCTAATCCCACAACTTGCGCAGATCGTTTCTAGCTGGTCCGACGAGAGCCACCGATGACCGACGATATGATGAACCTGCGCACGCTCGTGGAGAAGACCCCAGACGCCGATCTGCTGCGCGAGATGATCGGCTTTGCCGCCCAGCGTCTGATGGAACTGGAAGTCGAAGGCCAGACCGGGGCGGCCTATGGCGAGAAGAACCCCGAACGTCTGGCCCAGCGCAACGGTTACCGCGACCGGATCTGGGAGACCCGCGCCGGCGCGGTCGAACTTCGCATCCCCAAGCTGCGCAAGGGCTCCTACTTTCCGGGCTTCCTGGAGCCACGACGCCTGGCCGAGAAGGCGCTCACCGCCGTGGTGCAGGAGGCTTATGTGCAGGGCGTCTCGACCCGTTCGGTGGACGATCTGGTGCAGGCGATGGGCATGACCGGCATCTCCAAGAGCCAGGTCTCACGACTATGCGGCGAGATCGATGACAAGGTGAAGGCGTTCCTCGCCCGTCCGATCGAGGGCGACTGGCCGTATTTGTGGATCGACGCCACCTACGTGAAGGTGCGCCAGAATGGCCGCATCGTCTCGGTCGCGGTGATCGTCGCGGTCGGCGTCAACAGTGACGGCCGGCGCGAGGTTCTCGGCATGGACATCGGTCCCTCCGAAGCCGAGACGTTCTGGACCGCATTCCTGCGCAAGCTCGCCCGCCGTGGCCTGCGCGGCGTCAAGCTCGTCGTCTCCGACGCGCACGAGGGCATCAAGGCCACCGTCGCCAAGGTGCTCAACGCCAGTTGGCAGCGTTGCCGCGTGCACTTCATGCGCAACGCGCTGGCGCACGCCGGCAAGAGCGGGCGGCGTGTGGTCTCCGCCTTCATCGCCACCGCGTTTGCCCAGGACGATGCGGCGGCGGCCAGCGCCCAGTGGCGCCGGGTCGCCGATCAGCTCCGCCCGAAGCTGCCCAAGCTCGCTACCTTCCTGGACGAGGCCGAGACCGATGTGCTCGCCTACATGACGTTCCCGCCGCAGCACCGGACCAAGCTGCACTCGACCAACCCGATCGAGCGCCTCAACGGCGAGATCAAGCGGCGGACCGAGGTGGTCGGCATCTTCCCCAATGAGGACGCCATCGT
>DAIMKE010000112.1:0-7328 GCA_036721875.1 Bradyrhizobium sp.
GTGCGTTTCGTGCCGTCGGCGCGCCGCAGCGTCACGGTCCAGCGCTGCGCCTCCTCGTCGTAGCTGCCGCCTTCGAACTCGGTCTCGGTCCAGAAGTTCAGCTCCATGGCCTCGACATAGGCTTCGAACCAGTTGGCGAGCTTGTCTTTGGGAATATAAGTGGGCCAGTTCGGCGGGAACAGCATGTAGGGCAGGTGGTTGACCTGCACTTGATTATGCAGCGTCAGCGCATGGTAGCGCTTGCGCCAGTTGTCGCCGATGCGCTGCTCGCGATCGACAATCAGCGTATCCACGTTGAGTTGCTTCAGGCGAGCGGCGATGGAAAGCCCGGATTGCCCGCCGCCGATCACGAGCACGGTCGGGTCGCGATCGGTATAGCCGGCGGATTGCTCGCGCAGGTCGAGCCAGTTGGGGCCGCGGAAGTCGCGCGAATAGGCGTTGCCGCGTGGCCGCTGGACGCCGAGTTGTTCCTCGAAGCCCTTGAGTTCGCCAAGCTCGGTCAGCAGCGTCCAGGCCTTGAGGCGGTTGCCGTCGTCCGCATCCGGGATCAGGCGGATGATGCCGCTGCCCCGCCCTACTTTGGTCTCGAACTTGAAGATGGCTTCGATGGCGTTGGTGCCTGCGCGCATCACCTTGCGCGGCGCGGTGCGATCGGGGTCTACGGCAAAGCCGTTGGGCTGCATTTTGTTTGCCAGCGGCGGCAGCGCCTTCAGGATGGCGTCGGCGCCGTTCAGCGTCTGGACGTTCCAGCTCAGCGCCAGCACGTCGCGCCAGTAGCTGTCCGAATGGAACAGGGCTTTCAGCGCGCCGTCGTCCGGCTTCGCCAGCGCCTCCTCGAACTGGCCAAGCCAATTGTCGGCGGCCACCGAACTGTCGTCCGTCCTGTCGAGCATGCGCGTTTCCCGTCATAGCCGTCTGTGCGGCGCTTCGCTTTGCGTCGCAGCCTATACCCATTAGGGACCGCGCAGAAAGGGCGCGAGGAGATGCCGCCTATTCCGATAGCGACAGGATCAGCCCCTGATCGGGCGGGACCCGGCCGTTGAGGGTGTCGAGATAGGCGCGCTGAACCGCCGCAGGCCCACGGTGCTCGATCACCTTCATCCATTGATCGAGGTTTGGTGCGAAGCCGGACCATGCGGCGAGAAAGCGCTCGTTGAAGCCGGCCGGTCCCAATTCCCCGGTGCGCTTGCGGATCTGGTCGGGCGCGAAGAAAAACTGCGGTTCTGCGCCAGGCAGTGCCTGCGCGGGGGCATCGGACGTCGGCTTGCGATGCGTGAGCCCGATGATCCCGCTGTATTTCATTTGCTCGCCGAAGTGCCGGTGCAGCGCCGCGCGCAACGGGCCGTTGCCGGCCATGTCGACGTAGGCGACCGGGGAGTTCGTCGGCAGCGAGGTGAGGCTGGCATAGGTTACGACCTCGTCGTAGCAGCCGAGCGACGTGACAAAGGCCGTGTTGCCCGCCGAGGTCAAACCGATCACCTTGATGCCGTTGCCCCTCGCATGCAGGAGGTGCGCCAGGCCGTAGGCGGTCTTGCTGGAGGCCGAGGACAGCATCACCGCCTTCGCGCCGAAAAATCCGTTCTCGGCGAGAAAGTCGTCGACCAGGAACGACAGCATGAACAGCGGGCGCAGCAGCGCCTGATAGTCGCCCTGCTTGTCCGTAAACGCCGGATCGCCGCTGACGCGCGTATAGGCATTATAGACCGGCGCCACGCCTTGCCGGTGCGCGGCGGCGTCGCGCAAACCGCGCTTGGAGACGTCAGCGGCCTCGATGACGAGATGCGTCGCCATCGGGAAATAGCCGAACAAGGTTTCGCCTGTGGCGACCGCGGGATGTTTCGAGGCGATCACCTCGCCAAATCCCCACACTGGAATGTTGCCGAAACCTTCGGGCGCCGGAAACAGCTGCCAGTATTTCAGGCGATCGCCGAGCACGGCGTAGGTGATGTTGTTGGCGGTGAAGGCGAACCGCGTGACCTTCACCAGCAGCGCGTCATCCGGCAGCGCGGCCGCGTCGGGCAGTTGCGTTTCGATGGTCTTGCTTTGCTGCAGATCGTTGCGGGCGACGACGAAGTCGATGGTGTGCATTGTTTCGGTCCCTGCGCTTCTCACGCAGCGATCTTTGCGCCGACCTATGACCGTCTTGCAACAGCAATGATGTTTAAAACGGTGTTCGATTATCGTGCGGAAATCCCTCCTCCGTCATTGCGAGGAGCGAAGCGACGAAGCAATCCATCTATTCCCGCGCGGAGGAATGGATTGATTCGCTTCGCTCGCAATGACGCGGAGGGTGCGGAAGTCGAGCCCTCAAGCCACCGCGCGCAGCACGCCCTCGGCATACAGATCCCGCAGCTTGCGCTTGAAGATCTTGCCGGTGGCTTCGCGCGGCATCGCGTCCAGGAACTGGATGTCCTTTGGCACCTTGAAGTTCGCCAGCCTGCCGCGCAAGAATTCCTGCACGGCGGCCGGGGATAGCGCAATATTCGCTTCCGGCTCGATGCAGGCGAACAGCCGCTCGCCGAACTCGTCGTCGGGAACACCGAACACAGCGCAGTCGCGGACGCCGTCCATGCCGATCAGCGCGTTCTCGATCTCCGCGGGATAGATGTTGACGCCACCCGAGATCACCATGTCGCGCTTGCGGTCGCACAGGAACAGGTAGCCGTCTTCGTCGAGATAGCCGACGTCGCCGACGCTGACGAGGCCGTCGCGGCCGGCTTCGGCGCGCGCCTCGGCCTTGCCGTGATAGTCGAAATCCGGAACGGACATTTGCCGCATGAAGATTTCGCCGGGCTCGTTGACGCCGCACGGCTCGCCATCGGGACGGAAGATCTTCACGATGCCGCCTTCGATCGCTCGGCCGACCGTGCCGGGTTTTGCCAATGCCTCCTCGGCAGAGTGCCACACCGGGATGCCGGTTTCGGTCGAGCCGAAATATTCGTTGATGACCGGGCCCCACCACTCGATCATGGCGCGCTTGACCTGCGGCGGACAGGGCGCGGCGCCATGCACGATGAAGCGCAGCGACGACACGTCGTATCGGCGCTTGATGTCGTACGGCAGCCGCAGCAGGCGGACGAACATCGTCGGCACCATGTGCATGTGGGTGACACGATGCCGTTCGGTCAGTTGCAGCAGGTCCTCGGGATCGAAGCGCGGTTCGAGCACGATTCTGCAGCCGCTGCGGAACGCCAGCATGCCGTACGAATTCGGCGCCGAATGGTACATCGGGCCGTTCATCAGGACGACCTGGTCCTCGTTCGGCTTGACGCCGTAGGCGATGCCGCCGACGCGCGCCGATGCTGCGACCTGTTCCGGTTTCATCGGCTTGCGGCGCACACCCTTGGGCAGGCCGGTCGTGCCCGACGTATAGAACATCGGCGCGCTGCCGATCGGGGCTTCGATGGACGGCGCATGCGAGTCACGCCATTGGTCCCAGTCGGTCACGCCGGCCGGCACCGCTGTGAGCGCTGCAGCGACGTTGAACGCTGCGGCGATTTCCGGCGGCGTCGTCACCACCAGCAACTTGATATGGCCGGGCAGGCCGTCCCTGATCTGCGGCAGCAGGTCGGCGTGACAGACGAGTATCTGCGCCCCGCTGTCGGCCAGGATGTAGGCGACCTCCTCGGCTTTAAGATGCCAGTTGATCGGCACGACGGGGCTGCCCAGCGCCGCCGCCCCACCAGAGACTTCGAAGAACGCAAAATCGTTGCGCAGCATCATGCCGACGGGCACGCCGCCGCCAAGGCCGAGCGCCCTGAAGCCCGCCGCCGCCCGCGCGATGCGGACGTGGATATCAGGGTAGCTGATCTCGCGTTCGCCGCTGATGATCGATGTCAATTCTTCCTCCCAGCAATCTTCGTCCAAAGCCGCGGCGGAAAACCCTAGCGGTCGTCCAGAATGTCGCCGAAGGCCACCCAGCTCTTGCCGTCGAAGCGGCGCAGCCGCAACTGCTGGAACGGCAGGTAATCCTCCGAATCGGTCGATACCGTGATGCCCGGCAGCAATAGCGGCAGGGGCACTTCCCGCAGCGACGCCGCCTGCTTCATGATGTTGGGCCGGCTGAAGTCGCCGCTGCAGGCGCTCAGCACCTTCACCATCAGGGTGGCATACTGAAAGCCGGCCGCGTAGTTCGAATTCGAAAGGTCGGCGTTGGGCAGGTACTTTTTCATGAAAGCGAAATACTCCTTCACGCCCTCATCGTTGGCCCATTGCGCATCCAGCGTGTCCTTCTGGTTGCTGGACGAGATCAGGCCGACGGCATTGTCGAGCCCGGCCGGCTCCAGGAACGAGATCGACGAGGCCGAGGTCGGTACGAAGAACAGGTCCGGCTTCCAGTTGATCTCGGCCGCGCCCTTGATCATTTGCGACGTGAACTTGCCGAGCACGACGCCGAACATGACGTTGGCCCCGGAGGCCTTCAGCGTCGCAAGCTGCGAACTGATGGTCGGCGCGCTGGTCTCGTAGGTTGCTTCCGAGACGATCATGGTCGCGGCCTTGTCTCCCAGCCCGCGCTTGAAGCCGGCGACGTAATCGCGGCCGAAGTCGTCGTTCTGGGCAAGGATGGCGATTTTGGCGTCGGGCTTGGTCTGCAGGATGTGCTTGGCATAGATCACGCCTTCGGACTGGTAAGTGGCCATGCCCGGCATGGTCCATGGCGCATTCTTCGGGTCGGCCCATTTGGTCGCGCCGCTCAGCACGAACAATTGCGGCACCTTCTTGGTGTTGAGATAGCGATGCACGGCATTGTTGGTGGCGGTTCCGAGCGAACCGAACATCAGCAGCACTTCCTCCTGTTCGACCAGCTTGCGCGTCTGCTCGACCGTCTTGGGCGGCGAATACGCATCGTCGAGGCTGATGAACCTGATCTTGCGGCCGTTGACGCCGCCTTCGGCGTTGACCTTCTCGAAATAGGCCTCCTGCGCCCGGCCGATGATGCCGAAGCCGGATGCCGGGCCGCTGTAGGGCAGCGTCTGGCCGATGCGGATTTCGTTCTTGTCGCCCTCGGCGAGCGCGGCCGTGCTTCCCAGCAATGCGAATGCGAGCGTCAATAATGGTCGCGAGACTCTCATGGTTCCGTCCCTTTGTTTGTTCGATTGTTTAAGGCGATCGAAGCGGGCGCGGCTTACGCGCGCGCCCGGTTGAAGAAGTCGCTGGTCGCATCAGCGAACTCGGCCTTGAGGCGCTCGACCAGTTCGGCGACCGGCGGCGCGTCCGCGATCTGGCCGATGCCCTGGCCGGAGCCCCAGATGTCGCGCCACGCCTTCGACTTCGTGTTGCCGCCGGAGCCGAAATTCATCTTCGACTTGTCGCTCTCCGGAAGGTTGGCGGGATCGAGCCCTGCAGCCACGATCGAGGGGCCGAGATAGTTGCCGTGCACGCCGGTGAACAGATTGGAATAGACGATATCGTTCGCGGCGTGCGCGATCAGCGCCGCCTTGTAGGCCGGATCGGCGTTGGCTTCGGCGGTGGCGATGAAGCGCGTGCCCATGTAGGCCATGTCGGCGCCGAGCGCGAGCGCGGACGCAATGCTCCAGCCGTCGGAGATCGCGCCGGACAGCAGCACGGTGCCCTTGAACCACTGCTTGACCTCGCGCAGCAGCGCGAACGGCGATAGCGTGCCGGCATGGCCGCCGGCGCCGGCGCAAACCAGAATGAGGCCGTCGACGCCGTTCTCGGCTGCCTTGCGCGCGTGCTTAACGTTGATCACGTCGTGAAAGACCACGCCGCCATAGGAATGGGCGGCTTCGACCACCTCGATCGGCGGCCGCAGCGAGGTGATGATGACCGGAACCTTGTGCTTGACGCAGGTTTCCATGTCCTTCATCAGGCGGTCGTTGGAGGCGTGGCAGATCTGGTTGACCGCGTAGGGCGCGACCTTCTTCTCCGGATGCAGCGCCTTGTATTCCCCGAGTTCGTTCTCGATCCGGGTCAGCCATTCGTCGAGCTTTTCGACCGGGCGGGCGTTCAGCGCGGGAAACGAGCCGACGATGCCGGCCTTGCACTGGGCGATGACGAGTTCGGGACCGGACACGATGAAGAGGGGCGATCCCACCACGGGCAGTTCGAGCGTATTGGCAAGCGAAGCTGGCAACGGCATTCGGTCTCTCCCTTGAATCGCGACCGGAGCTGGTCCGGGAACGCGGCGTCTGATGTTTTGATTTGCTGCGCCGGGCTGCGAAAGCCGCTTGGCCGGGCGCCACCTGTTGCAGACCATTATAGGGCTGGACGCGGCCCGCTGGCTGTCCGATATTGAACAGGCGATCAATCAAAAATGAACATCGGATTTGCGCGGGAGGGCCGATGGACTGGGACCTTTGCAAGACCTTCGTCGCGGTGGCCGAAACCCGGAGTTTCGCGGCGGCGGCGCGGCAGTTGCGCTCCAGCCACCCGACGGTGGGACGCAAGATCACCGAGCTGGAAAGCCAGCTCGGCATTCCCCTGTTCGCGCGCTCCAACGACGGCCTTTCGCTGACCTCGCAGGGCCGCAAGTTTCGCGAGCATGTCGAGGCGATGGCGGCGGCGGCGTTGCGGGCCGAGGCCGCGGTTTCCGCGACCGGCGCCCAGGCCCGCGGCGTGGTCAAGCTGTCGATCGGCTCGACGCTCGCCTCGCACTGGCTGATGCCGCGGCTCGGGCCGTTCTTGCGCACGCACGATCATATCCAGCTCGAGATCATCACCTATCCGTATCCGGCCAGTGTGCGCCGGCGCGAGGCCGACGTGGTGCTGCGGCCGGTCGACAGCGGCGAGGAGAATTTGATCGGACGCAAGATCGGCCGCCTCGGGACTGGTTTCTACGCCTCGCGCGACTACGCCGCGGGGCGGCGTCTGCCCGAACGGCGCGACGAATGGAAGGGACACAGCGTTATCGGCTTCGCCGACCGCGCGTCGAACGAGCGGCTGGCGCGCTGGAGCGATGCCATCACGCGGCAAGGGTCGGTGGTGATGCGGTGTTCGTCGCAGGGCGACATGCTGGCCGCAGCCCGCGCCGGTCTCGGAATTTCGGCGCTGTCCTGCTTCGTCGGCAGCGCCTACCCGGACCTGGTCCGCGTCGCGCCGCAGAAGCTGCTCAGCGTGGCCGACATCTGGCTCATGGCGCACCCGGACCTGGTCGAACTCCCGGCGGTGCGCGCCGTGCTCGACTTCGTCACCGCTTCCGCGCGCGAGGATCGGGTGAAGTTGCGGGGGTGAGTTTGTCGGCCAGAACGCCGGCGCGTCCCTTCAGGACGTGGTAATAGCTCCACCACAGATGGGCCGCCGCGCCGCGCAGCGGACGCCATGGTTCCGCGAGCGGCACCATCTGCTTGGCGGTCGGGCGCGTCGGCAGG
>DAIMKE010000112.1:7338-10633 GCA_036721875.1 Bradyrhizobium sp.
CGAGGCCGACCTTGACCGCTTCCTGGATGGCGATATCGCCGGCCGGCCAGGCGTCGCCGTGGCCGAGGCAGAACAGCAAATAGACGTCGGCGGTCCAGGGACCGATGCCGTGCAGCGCGGTCAGCGTGTGGTGCGCGGCGTCGGCGTCCTCTTCCGCCAGCACCTCCAGGTTCAGCCGCTCGGCAGCGAGCTCGCGGGCGATGTTCTTCAGGGTCTTGATCTTGGCGGCGGAAAGGCCGAGTCGGCCGAGGCGGTCGGCGCGGGCCTTTCGGATGGTGTCATGATCGAACGGATCGAATGCGGCAATCAGGCGCGCCCAGATCGCCCCGGCACTCGCCGTGGACAATTGCTGGCCGCACACGATCGCAGCCAGGCCGGCAAAGCCCGGCTCGCGCTGCCGCAGCGCCGGCATGCCCGTGAGTTCGAGGATCGGCTTCAGCCGCGCGTCCTGCCGGACCAGCGCAGCGATGGCGTCCTCGAGATCGGACTGGCTGTTGAGATGAATGGTCATTGCCCCTTAAAACCATCATGTCCCGTGAAAGAGATCAATGCCGCCACCCGTTTTCCGATTTGCGCCGAGTCCGAACGGCTACCTTCATCTCGGCCACGCCTATTCGGCGTTGCTGAACTTCGACCTGGCGCGCGAAAGGGGCGGCCGGTTCCTGCTGCGGATCGAGGACATCGACGCGACGCGCTGCCGGCCGCAGTTCGAGGCGGCGATCCACGAAGACCTCGCCTGGCTCGGGATATCCTGGGAAACGCCGGTGCGGCGGCAGTCGGAACATTTTGCGCGCTACCGCGAGGCGGTGGAAAAACTGGCCGGCCTGGGCCTGGTCTATGCTGCCTTCGAGAGCCGCGCGGAAATTGCCCGGCTGGTCGCGGAACGCGAAACCGGCTCGCCGTGGCCGCGCGATCCTGACGGGGCGCCGCTCTATCCGGGTGCTGCGAAATCGCTGCCACCGGAGGAGCGCGAGCGGCTGACCGCGCAGGGCGTGCCTTACGCGCTGCGGCTCGACATGGCGGCGGCATGCGAGCTTGTACGGGACCTGACGTGGACGGAACTCGGCGAAGGTCCCGGCGGCGAGCGCGGGAGCGTGACGGCGCGGCCGGAGAACTGGGGCGATTTCATCCTGGCGCGCAAGGAGACGCCGACCAGCTATCATCTGTCCGTGGTGGTCGATGACGCCTTGCAGGGCGTCACCGAAGTGGTGCGGGGGCGCGACCTGTTCTGGTCGACCAGCGTGCACGTTTTGCTTCAAAGTTTGCTTGGGATACCACAGCCGGTGTATCGGCATCACCGGCTCATGACGGACACATCCGGGCAAAAGCTGTCGAAATCGACCGATGCCACCGCGTTGCGCGAATTGCGCCGGCAGGGCGCCACACCTTCCGATATCCGTCGGCTCGTCGGCTTGTCTTGAGCCGCTTCCGTAGTTCTACTGGGGGTTGCTGCAAACGTCTCCGTGACTTTGCCCTCGGCGGCGTGCCATGCTGGCTGCGCAGGGATCGGGGATCATGACCGCAAAAGTGCGCTCCCGGCGCGTCACACGGCCAACGAAAAAGAAACGGGCAAGAAAGCGCGTATCCGGCGCCGCTGTGAAGACGCGCGGCAAGCGCAAATCCGCTGCCGCCACGTCAGGCATGGTCGAGACCGCGCTGGCCGCCTTTGCACATGAGGTCCGCACGCCGCTCACCGGCATTCTGGCGATCAGCAACCTGCTGGCGACCTCCGACCTCGATGAGCGCGAACGGCGCTGGGTCGACACCATCAAGGCGGGCGCCGAGCATCTGGCGAGCCTCGCCACGCTGTTCGTCGATGCCGCACGAAGCGGCGGTCCGGGCCTGCAGGTGCGGCAGGACTTTTTCGACCTGCGCACCCTGGCGCGCAACGTCGGCGATTCCCTGACCGGCCGCGCGGCGGCCAAGGGGCTGACGTCGTCGGTCGACATTTCCGAAAAGCTGCCCGCCTTTGCGGTCGGCGATCCCGTTCGCCTGCGCGCGGCGCTGGAGAACCTGATCGACAATGCGGTCAAGTTTACCGAGCATGGCAGCGTTGCGCTGCGGGTGACGCCGCTTCGGAGCACCAAGGGCAGGATTGCTGTCGCATTTGCGGTCTCCGACAGCGGGATCGGCCTTACGCTCGCCGAGATCAAGCGCCTGTTCCGGCCGTTCTCGCAGGCCAACGTCTCCATCGCCTCGCGCTTCGGCGGCGCCGGGCTCGGCCTGTCGTCGGTCAAGCAACTGGCGCGGGCCATGGGGGGCGACATCGCGGTTGCGCAACGGCGCGGGGGCGGCACGACGTTCACGTTCACCGTTGCGATGACGCCGGCGGAGGAAGCGGCGGGCGCCGCATCCAGCGCCGATGGCGATCTGTCGGTGAGCCCGTCATCGCTGCGGCTGCTCAGCGTGGAAGACAATCCGTTCGGCCGCGTCGTGCTCAACGCCATTCTGAGCGAACTCGGTCACCAGACCGAATTCATCGGGCAGGGCGAAACGGCGCCGGCACGGCTCACTCAGGGCGCATTCGACGCGGTGCTGATGGACATGGTCCTGCCGGGCATCGACGGCGTCGAGGCGATCCGGCGAATCCGCGCGCTGGAGGCGCCGCTTGGGCGCATTCCGATCATCTGCATCTCCGGCCGCGGCGAGGACGAGGCGGCGTCGCGCGCCGCCGGCGCCGATGTCTTCCTGGTCAAGCCTGTTTCTCCGCGCGATTTGGCGACGGCGCTGCATGATGCGGCAGCCCAGGCTTCGCCTGCGACTTCATGATCGCCGCATTCAGTTCGCCGCCATAGACGAAAATCGCGGCGATGAAATACAGGAACACCAGCGCGATGATCACCGAGGCAAGGCCCGCATACATCGTCACGTAATTGCTGGCGAAGCGCGCCAGATACTGGCCGAATACGATGCCCGATATCAGGGATGCCAGCATCGTGAAGACGATGCCCGGAACGATCTGCAGGAATCTCCGCCTTCCGCAGGGCAGCCAGGCATGCAGCACGAACAGCGCCACCGTCATCGCCGTGATCGTGATGCCGTAGCGGGCGAAAAACAGCACCGTCTCGTTGCTCTCGACGAAGAACGGAATGTGCCGGCGCGCGGTCTCCAGGATCAGCGGACCAAGCACGATCAGGAACGACATCAGGAGCGAGGTGACCGCAGCGACCAGCGTGTAGCCGATCGATTCCAGCCGCAGCCAGTACCATGCCCGCGGCTCGACCACCGAATAGGCGCGGTTGAGCGCGACCCGCAACGCCTCGACGCCGTTCGAGGCAAAGTAGACCGCCAGCAC
>DAIMKE010000113.1:0-10579 GCA_036721875.1 Bradyrhizobium sp.
CGTCGCTGAGGGCTGTCGTCGGAATTTGAAAGGCAGACCATGCTCGAGAAGCTAAGCAAGCAGAAACTGGTGGTCATCGGCAACGGCATGGCCGGCATCAGAACCGTCGAGGCGCTGCTGGAGCGCGCGCCGGATCTCTACGACATCACCGTTTTCGGCTCCGAGCCCTACGGCAACTACAATCGAATTCTGCTGTCGCCGGTGCTCGCCGGCGAGAAGACCGTCGACGACATCATGCTCAACACCGTGCAATGGTACGACGACAACAACATCACGCTGCGCAAGGGCGAAACGGTCACGATGATCGACCGCCGTACCTGCGAGGTCGTCACCGCGGCCGGCGAGCGGGTGCCGTATGATCGCCTGCTGATCGCCACCGGCTCCAACCCGATCATGCTGCCGCTGCCGGGCAAGGATCTTCCCGGCGTGATCGGCTTCCGCGACATCCACGACGTCGAGCGCATGGTCGAAGCCTCGACCAGCCACCGCAATGCCGTGGTGATCGGCGGCGGCCTGCTCGGCCTGGAAGCCGCCAACGGCCTGATGAAGCGCGGCATGAACGTCACCGTGGTGCATCTGCTCGACACGCTGATGGAGCGGCAGCTCGATCAGGTCGCCGGCGGGCTGTTGCGCAAGTCGCTGGAAGAGCGCGGTATGGTGTTCAAGATGCCGGCCCAGACCGAGGCCATCCTGGGCAAGGACCGCGTCACCGGCGTGCGCTTTGGCGATGGTTCGGAACTGGTGGCCGATCTCGTCGTGATGGCGGTCGGCATTCGGCCCAATTTCGAACTCGCCAAGAAGGCAGGGCTCTATTGCGAGCGCGGCATCGTCGTCTCCGACACGATGCAGACCTATGACGGCCGCATCTACGCTGTCGGCGAATGCGTGCAGCACCGTCGCCAGACCTACGGCCTCGTCGCGCCCTTGTTCGACCAGGCCAAGGTCTGCGCCAATCACCTCGCCATGAAGGGCTTTGCCACCTATGACGGCTCGGTGGTCTCGACCAAGCTGAAGGTGACCGGGATCGACCTGTTCTCGGCCGGCGATTTCGCGCCCGGGCCGGACAAGGAGGAGATCGTGCTGCAGGACGCCAACCGCGGCGTCTACAAGCGCATCATCCTGCGCGACAAGAAGATCGTCGGCGCCGTGCTCTACGGCGATACCGTCGATGGCCCCTGGTATTTCCAGCATCTGCGTGATGGCACCGACGTGTCGGCGATGCGCGAACGGCTGCTGTTCGGCGCCGCCAATCTCGGCGACGGCGGCCACGCCGGCCAGAATTCGGTCGCCGCCATGAGCGACGCCACCGAAATCTGCGGCTGCAACGGCGTTTGCAAGGGAACGATCATCAAGGCGATCACCGAGAAGAAGCTGTTCACGCTCGACGACGTGCGCGCCCACACCAAGGCGTCGTCCTCGTGCGGTTCGTGCACCGGGCTGGTGGAGCAGGTGCTCGCGTTCACTCTCGGCGGTGACTATTCGACGGCGCCGAAGGTCAAGCCGCTGTGCAAGTGCACCGATCACAGCCACGACGACGTCCGCCGCGTCATCGTCGAACAGAACCTGAAGACCATCCCCGATGTCATGCGGTTCATGGACTGGAAGACCGACAATGGCTGCCACTCCTGCCGTCCGGCGCTGAACTATTATCTGCTCGCCACATGGCCCGGCGAATACCGCGACGATCAGCAATCGCGCTACATCAACGAACGGGTGCACGCCAACATCCAGAAGGACGGCACCTATTCGGTAGTGCCGCGGATGTGGGGCGGCGTCACGACGCCGAACGAGCTGCGCGCCATTGCCGATGTCGCCGACAAATTCAACATCCCGACGGTGAAGGTCACGGGCGGCCAGCGCATCGATCTGCTCGGCGTGAAGAAGGAGGATCTGCCTGCGGTGTGGGCCGACCTCAACGAGGCCGGCATGGTCTCGGGCCACGCCTACGCCAAGGGCTTGCGCACCGTCAAAACCTGCGTCGGTTCGGAATGGTGCCGGTTCGGGACCCAGGATTCGACGGGGCTGGGCGTCAGAATCGAAAAATTCATGTGGGGATCGTGGGCGCCGGCCAAGGTGAAGCTTGCGGTATCCGGTTGTCCGCGCAACTGCGCCGAGGCGACCTGCAAGGACGTCGGCGTGATCTGCGTCGATTCCGGCTACGAGATTCACTTCGCCGGAGCGGCGGGCCTCCACATCAAGGGAACGGAGTTCCTGGCCAAGGTCGCGACCGAGGACGAGACACTGGAGGTGATTGCGGCGGTGACGCAGCTTTATCGAGAACAGGGCTGGTACCTGGAGCGCATGTACAAATGGTGCGATCGCGTCGGCCTCGATGCCATCCGCAAGCAGGTGGTCGACGATGTCGCCAACCGGAAGGCGCTATACGATCGCTTCGCCTATTCGCAGCAGTTCTCGCAAAGCGACCCGTGGGCAGAGCGTGCCCGGCGCGGCGTCGATCGCAACGAGTTCGCGCCGATGGCTGAATTGGAACTGGCATGACCCGCTGGATCGAAATCGGAGCCTTGAACGATATTCCGCGGCTCGGTTCGCGCGTGGTGCGGACCGCGTCCGGAGACATCGCCGTGTTTCGCTCGGCGGACGACGACGTGTTCGCGCTCGACGACCGTTGTCCGCACAAGGGCGGACCGCTGTCGCAGGGCATCGTCCACAACAAGCGCGTGACTTGTCCGCTGCATAACTTCGTCATCGAGCTGGCAAGCGGCGAGGCGGTCGCGCCGGACACGGGGTGTACGCGCGTGCATCCAACCAAGGTCGAGAACGGCACGGTGTGGCTGTCGCTGCGCGCGGCAGCGCCTGCAAGTTGAGATGGAGCGGGATACCGCTCGCTGGGACCGGTCGGCCTCGCTAACCCTCGTTCCGGTATCGTACGGGGTTGCCGCGCCGGGCGTGCCATGGAACAAATCGCCCAGCGAGCGGGTTTCCATAGACTTTTAATGAAACCTCGAACCAAAGCTTGGCTGGAGGCGTCCTAAGATAAAGGAGGCCGGAAAATCCGCCACTGAGCGCCTGCACAACGGATAGGTGCAGCGCACAACGATAAGGCGGTCAATACACAACATTTGGCCTTTATGTCACTCCACCGTGACATATATCATTAAGAAGGGACCGAAGAGTCCTGAACATGGGATGGCCCTGAAGTGGGGCGCGAGGACGAAAATGAAACGTGGAATACTCATTCTGCTTTCACTCTCAGTGCTGGTTGCCGTCGGTTATTTCACCGCGACCAAGTGGGCGATCCGCCATGAGACGATCGCATTCCACGATCCCGCGCGCGACAATCGCTTGGTTGCCGTCACCGTTGCCGTTCGCCGCGACAAGGAAATGCAGGCCAACGCCGGCTTGATCAAATTGCCGGTTGCGATCCTCAACCACGGCAACACCGTCAAGAGCACCGAGTATTCGTTCCTGTCCAATATCTTCGCGTGGCGCGGCTATCTCGCGATCGCCCCGCAGCACGACCTGCCGACCGATCCGCCGATGGTGACCAAGGTCGGCGAGATATATGTCGGCCGCCTGCCGCAGATTCAGCGCGGCGTTGCCAACATCCATTTCGCCATCGGCGAAATGAAGAAGGTTCAGCCCAACGCCGACTACGCCAGGGTCACGATGGTCGGCCACTCGATGGGCGGCGACATCTCGATGTATTTCGCCAGGGAGTATCCGGACGAGATCAAGAAGGTCGTGACGCTCGACAATCTGCGCGTGCCGTTCCTGACCGAAGGCAAGTTCAAGATCCTGTCGTTCCGCTCCAAGGATACGCACTTCAAGGCCGACCCCGGCGTCGTGCCTGACGACGAGCAGTGCGAGCAGTCCGGTATTACGGTCGTGAACACCGGCTTCCAGCATAACGACATGCGGGATACCGGACCCGACGCAGCGAAATCGTCGATCCAGTCGATGCTCGACAAGTTCCTCGACGACGCCGACAAGAGCGCGCTGAAGCCGGTGCCGACCAAGGTGCCCGATGTGCTGAGTTCAAGCCCGGGGCCGGTGCCGCTCTCGACCCCGCTGGCCAGCAATCCGCAGCCGAAGAACAAGCCGGTGACCAACTGACGGCTGCGCCTCCGCAGCTCTCGGCGGGATCGCCTTCGGGCGCATTGACCAGCCTCGGGCGCAGGCCCACATAGGGCCTGCTGCACAATTGCGAGCGCTTATGGCTGGCGAACCCATCAAACCTAAATCGGAAGGCGATGTCACCTCGGTGCCAAAAGCCGGGGCGCGCAATGCGCGTCCGCTGCCGGAGGCGAGGACCTCCGCGGCCGAAGACATCGCCGCCTTTGTCGCCAGGGCGCGGGAGATGTCGCCGCATCGCGCGGGCGCGCGGGGAAGGCTGGTGTTTGCGCTCGACGCTACGATGAGCCGGCAGCCGACCTGGGACATGGCCTGCACGCTGCAGGCCGATATGTTCCGCGAGGCGGCGGCGCTGGGCAGTCTCGATATCCGCCTGGTGTATTATCGCGGCCTGAACGAATGCCGGGCCACGGGCTGGATTTCCGACTCAGCGCAACTGGCCAGGCTGATGAGCAAGATCAATTGCCAGGGCGGCAATACGCAGATCGGCAAGGTGCTGTCGGAAGCGCGCCGCGAGGCGGTGGCATCGGCAGTGCGCGCGGTGGTGTTCGTTGGCGACGCCATGGAGGAGTCAGTCGACGATCTCTGCGCCAGGGCGGGCGAACTCGGCCTGCTGAAAGTGCCCGTCTTCATGTTCCAGGAGGGCCACGACGCGGCCGCCGAACAGGCGTTCCGCGAGATCGCGCGGCTGACCGGCGGAGCATGGTGCAGGTTCGACCCCGGTGCTGCGGCGCAATTGCGCGAACTGCTGCGCGCTGCCGCGGCCTATGCCGCCGGTGGGCGCGAGGCGCTGCTGCGGCTGGCGAAAACCGCAGGCGGCGCGACCGCGCTGATCGGCCAAATGAAGTGAGTACAGCGCTGTTTGCCACGTATGGCTTGCGGTGCTTTTCATCGCAGATGTCACTATATTGAGCCCATGCCAACCCTGATCGCCGGCGTCGTCGCCGTTGTCCTGCTTTATTTGCTGCTGCAGATGTTTCGTGCAGCCAATCCGGTCTTGCTCGCGCGCGGCATCAAGATCGTCGGCGGTGTCATCGCGCTCGCGGTCGCGGCCTTTACCGGCCTGCGCGGCGAACTTGCGGTAGCCATTCCGTTGGGAATCTTCGGCGCTGGCTTGCTCGGCTGGTCGCCGTTCGGGCCGGGCGGTTTCAGCAATATCGGAGGAATTTTCGGCCGTGGAGCGCAGCGCTCGGCGGGACAGGCTTCGCGCGTGCGCTCGCAGTTTCTCGAGATGATGCTCGATCACGACAGCGGCGAACTTTCGGGCCGGATCGTGGACGGGCCGAATGCCGGTCGCTCGCTCGACGAGTTCGATCTGTCGCAATTGCTCGCGATGACAGCGGGCTTCGACGCCGAGAGCGTGGCCTTACTTGAAAGCTATCTGGACCGCCGGTTTCCCGCTTGGCGTCAGAACGCGCAGGGTGACGCGGCAGGGGGGCAACGTCGCACGGCGACGAGCGGTAAAATGACGGACGAGGAGGCCTATCAGATCCTTGGCCTGCAGCCGGGGGCGGGGCGCGACGACATCAGCCGGGCGCATCGCGCCCTGATGAAGAAACTGCATCCCGACCAGGGGGGGTCGACGTATCTCGCCGCCCGTGTAAACGAGGCCAAGGATACTCTGCTTCGCACGCATCTCAGCTAACTCCGGCTCACGCTACCAAACGCGACATACCGAGAGCTGCTTCCGTGTCGGTCTCTGTCTGCAGCCCCGTCATCGCCCGCCGTTATCCGGCGTGGTCGATCCTTCATGCTCGAAAACTAACCGCAATTTCTTGACGAGAAGTTTTCGTCCGACCGATTAGCCACCGACATGTGAACGGCGTTCGCGGCTGTGGTTTGAAAACAACAAAGCCGGCGCGTGGCGCCGGCTTTGTCAGTCGAACGTTAGGACCGATCAGTTGCGAACGGTAATGCAGGAAATATCGGCACGCTTGAGCGTGCGGCACACCGCTTCGGCCTGATCGCGCTCGAGGCCGGCGAAACGGGCGCGGTAAAGCGTCTTCTTGTCCTTGGCGACGACCGGCTCGGTGAAGGGATCGGCCTTGCTGAGCAGGCTGCTGGCCTTGTTCCGGCAGAGGTCGATCCGCTGCTTGGCTTCGCCTTCGCTTTCGAGCGCGCCGACTTGGATGATCCATCCGGTGCGGACGGTAACCGGAGCGGGCGGCTTGATTGCGCCGTTCTGTTGCGTGACCTGCTGTTGCGGAACCTGCGGCTGGGCGTGCGGTGTCGGGTCGGCATAGGCCAGCGCCTGCGGGGCAGCCTGCGTCATGCTCGAGGCGGGCAGCACGCCAAGGATGCCCTGTCCGGTGCCGTGATTGGCCGGCTGCGGCGGCATCGCGACCTTGGGGATGTCGGTCCTGTTGGTCTCTGCGGCCTTCGCCACCACGGCGCTCGACGTTTCGGCGACTTCAGGACGGGACGGAACGGTATGGGTGACCGTGGGCGCCGGCTGGGATGAACCGGCAGATGCCAGTTTCATCGGCCCCGCCTTGACCTGGACGGTCTTGACCTTGACCGGCTTCATCGGCTCGGCAGAGCCCGGGATCGCTCCCATCGACTGTGTCTGGATGACGCCGCTGGTCAACGGAGCGGGTTCGGGCCTGGCCTGCTGTTCGACCTTCGCGGCAGGCGGGGGCAGGGCTGCAGCCGCCGCAGCCATCAGCGACGGCTTGGGGGGCGCAATCGAGCGGGTCGTGGGCATCGGCGCCGGTTCGGCGGCTGCTACGTTGACCTGAGCGGTCTCGGCATCGGCGACCTCAACAGCGCCGTCGCCTGCGTTGCGTTCGGTGATCGCCGCGACGGTGCGCTTGGTCGCGCCCTTGTCGAGGTTCTCGGCGAGCAGGTTGCGCATGATCGAGTCGCGCGAACCGCCGCTGCGGCCGCCGAGCACCACGCCAACGAGGTGACGGTTGCCGCGGCGCATCGAGGTGACGAGGTTAAAGCCGGAGGCGCGGGTGTAGCCGGTCTTGATGCCGTCGACGCCTTCGACATTGCCGAGCAGGCGATTGTGGTTGCGGATCGACTGGCCGCGATAGGCGAATACGGAGGTCGAGAAGTAACGGTAGTAACGCGGGAAGCGATCCTGGATCGCGCGGCCGAGCGTGGCCTGGTCGCGTGCCGTGGTCAGCTGTTCGTCGTTGGGCAGGCCCGAAGCGTTGCGATAGGTGGTCTTGCTCATGCCGAGCGCGCGCGCCTTGCGCGTCATCATCCTGGCGAAATCGGCTTCGCTGCCGGCGATGTTCTCGGCGATGACGACGGCGGCGTCGTTGGCGGAGCGAGTCACCAGGCCCTTGATGGCGTCCTCGACCTTGAGCGTCTGGCCGGGCCGCAAGCCGAGCTTGGTCGGCGCCTGTTCAGATGCGAACTCCGACACGTTCATTTCGCTATCGAGCTTCAGCTTGCCGGATTCCAGGCGCTCGAACAGCAGATAGAGCGTCATGATCTTGGTCAGCGACGCCGGGCGCCGGATACCGTCGGGATTGTTCGAGGAGAGCACCGAACCGGAATTGGCATCGACGATGATCGAGGAGAACTGCGGGCTGTAGCTTTCGCGGACGACGTGATGGCGGCGATGCTTGGAGCGGCGCGCTTCGGCGCTCTCGCTGCTGATCAGGATCGCTGTCGTGATGGTAACCAGCCCCAGCGCGCAAATACGCAACGCGCGCGAGGAAGCGAAGGTTGTACGAAGCATTTACTTCCCCGTCCCAATTTCTATCTTGATCACCGGCTCGTGAGGCAAAATTGTGCCCAACAACCCCTGACGTTCCCTGCTCGACGTGCCGATCCGGCCGTTTTGGGCGGCCTAATCGGCCGATCAGGTCGATGCTCTAGCTAAGTTGCTGTTAAAGAACAGCTTTAGGTCTGCCTGCCGGAAGACAAACAGGCCCGGGAATCAGGTTAGGCCGAGCGAGTTTCCAAAAGATTAAGCAACCGTTGCCTAACACCCCCTGGTTTCTACCTAAAGGGATATATTTGTGCGGCGCACAAAATACCTTGACATAATTGTGCAGTGCATATATAAAGAGTGTGTCAGGGGGCCGGGACCTCCCGGCATCGATTGCATTTCAGGTCTGGGAAAAGGACTCCATGATGGTCAAGGTTGAAGACATTCAGAACTACGGCAAAGAGCAACTCGAATCGGCTGCCGCTTCCGCGAGCAACCTGCAGAGCGGCGTACAGGCGATTGCGACCGCCTATGGCGACTACGCCAAGAAGTCGTTCGAAGACACCAAGTCGTTTGTTGAAAAGCTTTCCGGCGTGAAGTCGCTGGACAAGGCGCTCGAAGCGCAGACCGAGTTTGCGCGCTCGTCCTACGAGACCTTCGTCGCCGAGTCGCAGAAGATCGCCGGCCTCTACACCGATCTCGCCAAGCAGACCTTCAAGCCCTACGAAGGCCTGGTCGCGAAGTTTACCCCGGCTGCGAACTAATTCGAACTCTCGTTTTCTATAAAAAAGCCCGGCCGTTTCGGCCGGGCTTTTTTCTTGGCACCTGGGCCGCCGCAACGTCGCAAGCCTTGTTCAGGCGGTGCACGCGCAAACCGCAGGTAAAATCGGTTCCGCCGAGAACAACGAAGCGCAGTAGCGCCGGTCGGGTCCCGATGCGCCAATGCATCGCACCGTCAAACCGGCGCTCGCGATCCTTTGTCAAATCGCGCAGAAAAGATTAACCTTTGCTCCGGATAGCCGAGCCGGGAATCGGGTCGGTCGCAGGTCTCGCCAGCGCAGCCTCTCGGCGCTTGCGGCGATCCGGCGGCAGTCCCATATTCCAGTAGCCGATCCGGTCAACGGGTCGGACCGGGCGCAGCGATCTGGAAAGCGTTGCTGGGTACTTTGCGATCGCAGCCACACGTCGGTCGCGAAGCGGTCCAAGATGCGCTGTCCGGTTTCCCTTTCGATTTCGAACGCCTGAGCCATGTTGCAGTTATCATTCACAGCTAGCTCGTCAGTGTCGGCCAGATCGGCCGTTCCCGCTCCCCGCATGAGCAACGACGAGAACCGCAATACCGGGACCGGCGGACCATCGACGTCGGTCATCACCAAGGTCAAGCCGAAGACCAAGCGTCCGAATCTCTATCGCGTCCTGATCCTGAACGACGACTACACGCCGATGGAGTTCGTCGTTCATGTGCTGGAGAAGTTCTTCCAGAAGGATGCCGAGGCGGCCACCAAGATCATGCTCCACGTCCATCACCACGGGATCGGCGAGTGCGGCGTGTTCACCTACGAGATTGCCGAGACCAAGGTTACCCAGGTGATGGATTTCGCGCGCAAGCACCAGCATCCCCTGCAGTGCGTGATGGAAAAGAAATAGCCGCGCGTGGCAGTCGGCCCGGCCGAATAGGAATGGGTCTTGCATCGATTGGCTCTGACGGAATGCGAGCTTTTCCCGGTAGTTTTTCGGGGATGGTCGCGCGTCGCGATGGCGGTTGAATTTAGAGGAAAACCACATTTGCGGAACCGATCTTTCGCCACGATCGGACGTAACTATATGACAAGGAATGACGAAGGTTGTTGTTGCCTGACCGGGTAATGGCGATCATGATGAGCCGGGGCCATAGAGGACGCGAATGCCAACTTTTTCCCAAAGCCTTGAACAATCCCTGCATCGCGCGCTGGCGATTGCAAACGAGCGTCATCATCAATACGCGACGCTCGAACATCTTCTGCTTTCGCTGATCGATGACTCGGATGCGGCGGCGGTGATGCGTGCCTGCAGTGTCGATCTCGACAAGCTGCGCACCAGTCTCGTCAACTATCTTGAGACCGAATTCGAAAACCTGGTGACTGACGGCGCCGACGACGCCAAGCCGACCGCCGGGTTCCAGCGCGTCATCCAGCGCGCGGTGATTCACGTCCAGTCTTCCGGTCGCGAGGAAGTTACCGGCGCCAACGTGCTGATCGCGATCTTCGCGGAGCGCGAAAGTCATGCCGCCTACTTCCTGCAGGAGCAGGACATGACGCGGTACGACGCAGTGAACTACATCAGCCACGGCATCGCCAAGCGGCCGGGCGTCTCCGAAGCGCGGCCGGTTCGCGGCGTCGACGAGGAGACCGAGACCAAGGGCAATGACGACTCCAAGAAGAAGGGGGAGGCGCTCGATACCTATTGCGTCAACCTCAACAAGAAGGCGCGCGACGGCAAGATCGATCCGGTGATCGGGCGCAATTCCGAAATCAACCGCGCCATCCAGGTGCTGTGTCGACGCCAGAAGAACAATCCGCTGTTCGTCGGCGAAGCCGGCGTCGGCAAGACCGCGATCGCCGAAGGGCTCGCCAAGCGCATCGTCGACTCGGAAGTGCCGGAAGTGCTGGCCGCAGCTACCGTGTTCTCGCTCGACATGGGCACGCTGCTGGCGGGCACCCGCTATCGCGGCGATTTCGAGGAGCGCCTGAAGCAGGTGCTGAAGGAACTGGAGGCGCATCCGAACGCCATCCTGTTCATCGACGAGATCCACACCGTGATCGGCGCGGGCGCCACCTCCGG
>DAIMKE010000114.1:0-3674 GCA_036721875.1 Bradyrhizobium sp.
AGTTAGAGCCGTGCGGCCTTTACGGTCTGCCGCCTGATCCCGGCCGATCCGGGAAAATCCCAAGAGACTCAACGACAAGCAGGAAATCCCGAAAGCCGTGCCCACGATCTATAAAATCACTCCCGCCTCGGCGTGGCGCGAGGCCGAACGGCAGGGCGTCTACAAGGGCAGCGCGGACGATCGGCGCGACGGATTCATCCATTTTTCGACGGCGGCCCAGGTCGCGGAGACGGCGCGCAAGCACTATTTCGGGCAGACCGGGCTGTTCCTGGTCGCCGTCGATGCCGATACGCTGGGCGACGCGCTGCGCTGGGAACCCTCGCGCAATGACGAACTGTTCCCGCACCTCTACGGCGAACTCGACCTCGGTGCGGTAACCGCCAGCCTCGACCTGCGCGCGCGGTCGGACGGCTATCACGACCTTCCGGAGTTGATCCCGTGATCCGCGCCTTCGACGCCTTTTCGCTGCCGCTGCTGCGCTGGTTCGATCCGGAGGATGCGCACCGGATGGCGATCCAGGGCCTGCGACTGCTGCCGCCGGTCAGACCGCGCGCCGACGATCCCAAACTGGCGGTGCGCGCCTTCGGCCTGAATTTTCCCAATCCGATCGGCATGGCCGCGGGCTTCGACAAGAGCGCCGAGGTGCCGGACGCACTGCTGCGGCTGGGTTTCGGCTTTGTCGAAATCGGCACCGTGACGCCGAAGCCGCAGGGCGGCAATCCGCGGCCGCGGCTGTTTCGCCTGGAGCGCGATGAAGCGGTCATCAACCGCATGGGCTTCAACAATGACGGCGCCGAAGTGGTGTTGCGGCGGCTGGCGGCGCGCGCGCATCAGGGCGGCATCGTCGGCGTCAATGTCGGGGCCAACAAGGATTCGACCGACCGCGTCGCCGACTACGTCAGGCTGATCGAGGTGTTCGCGCCGGTCGCGAGCTATTTCACGGTCAACGTCTCCTCGCCGAACACGCCGGGCCTGCGCAATCTGCAGCAGTCCGGTGCGCTGGACGATCTGCTCGCCAAGGTGATCGATGCGCGCGAGCGGGTGCGCAGGAACGCCGGCGACTCGCCGGTGCTGCTCAAGATCGCGCCGGATCTCAGTCTTGCCGAACTCGACGACGTCGTGCAGATCGCGCGCTCGCGTCGCGTCGATGGCATGATCGTCGCCAATACCACGCTGGCGCGTCCGCTGACGTTGCGCGAACAGGCGCGCGCGAAAGAACAGGGCGGATTATCGGGACGGCCGCTGTTTCGATTGTCGACACGGATGGTCGCGGAGACCTATGTGCGCGCCGAGGGCGCGTTTCCCCTGATCGGCGTCGGCGGCATCGATACCGGCGGCGCCGCGCTGACAAAGATCCGCGCCGGTGCCAGCCTGATCCAGATCTATTCGTCGCTGGTCTACAAGGGCCTCGGGCTGGTGGAGGATATCAAGAACGATCTTGCTTCCACCCTGCTGCGAACCGGCCGCGACTCGCTATCGGAGATCGTAGGTGCCGATGCTGCGACGATCACCGCTGAGGAATGGCCGGTGAAGTAACTGCAGCAAGAACTGTAGCCCGGATGAGCGCAGCGATATCCGGGGCCACTCTAACGCCGTCCCGGATGTCGCTGCGCTCATCCGGGCTACGAGCTAGCTCTTTTCTGCAAACGACTTCCTCAGCAGCGCCGGATATCTGGCTGCCTCCAGCCCGCCGCGGGCCGCATAATGCACCAGCAGCGCGCCCCATAGCCCGGCATTGCCGAACGAGCGCAGCGCGAACCACGCGGTGAGGAAGATCGCCAGCGAGGCGATCATAAGATTGCGCATGTCGCGCGCCCAGGTGGCGCCGATATAGATGCCGTCAAAGGCAAAGGCGAACACGCCAAGCAGCGGCGCGAAAATCACGAACGGCAAGTAATCCCGCGCGATGCGCCGCACGTCCACGCTTGCCGTCATCATGTCGATAAATGTGGTCCCGAACAGCAGGAAGCAGGCGGCGACGGCGAGCGCAAAGCCAAAGCCCCACATCACGACGAGTTTAACGGCGCCAGCGAAGGCCGCCTTGTCACGCGCGCCATAGGCACGGCCGCAGAGCTGTTCGGCGGCGTTGGCAAGGCCATCGAGGAAGAACGCGCTGAATAGCAGAAAATTGTTGAGCACCGCATTGGCGGCAAGCGTCACGTCGCCGGCGCGGGCGCCCTGCGCGGTGAAGAACAGGAATGCTGCGATCAGCGAGGCGGTGCGGATCATGATGTCGCGGTTGACCGCGAGCATGCGCATCAGCTTGGCGCGGTCGAACAGCAAGGCGCGGGAAGCGGCGAATTGCCCTTTCGAAAGGTGGCGTGCGATCAGCAGGCCCAGCAAAAGGCCGGCAGTCTCTGCGATCACCGCGGCGATCGCGGCGCCGGCGATGCCGAAGTCGAGCACCAGCACCAGCAGCACGGTTGCCATCATGTTGATGAGATTGATGGTGATCTGTGTTCCCAGCGCCAGCTTGGCGCGTGCCTGTCCGATCAGCCAGCCCAGCATGACATAGTTGCCGAGCGCAAACGGCGAAGACCAGATCCGGATGATGAAGTAGGTTTTGGCCGCTTGCGTGACGCCCTCGCTGCCGCCCATCGCGCTGAGCAGGACAGTGGCGAGCGGAGCCTGCAACGTGACCAGCGCCGCGCCGACCACTGCCGCGACGATCAGTCCGCGCATCAGGATCGCGCGCAATTCGGTGGTCTCGCCGGCGCCGAGCGATTGCGCGGTGAAGGCCACCGTGCTCATGCGCAGGAATCCGAACAGCCAGAACATGCAGTCGAACAGCACGGACGCCATCGCGACGCCGCCGAGCAGCGTTGCGTCGCCGAGCCGTCCGATCGCGGTGGTCGAGACGATGCCGATCAGCGGCGTGGTCAGGTTTGCGACCATCGCGGGACCCGCGATGGCAAACACCTGTGCCGTCGTGACTTTGGATGAAGATGCGGGCGGATGCGTGCTCACAGCTCGGCGAGCATGCCGGGCGCGTCGCCGCAGCCGATCAATCGCACCTGCATCGGCTGCTACCGCTTGCGAGTACTATCGCCCGCGCGGGCTGCCGAACAGCCGCGACAGCAGCCAGATCGGGATCACAATCACGGCGCCGAGCAGGAAGTAGCGCCACAGCCAGTTGACGGCGTCGAAGCCGAGATCCCACAGCCGCTGGAACAGCATGCGGATGCTGTAGAGGATATTCCAGGGATCGAATCCGATCGCGGCCAGAACCACGCCGACCAGGATCGACAGCAGGATCAGCCGGAAAGCCACCGATAGCGGCGAACCGCCGAGAAAGCGGTACAGGCCGTCATTGCTGGCCGGCAGGTCTCTGATGTCGTTCGGCATCGGTTGCTCCTCGCGAGTCGTGCCCATTATACGGCACGGCGGGGCACATGGGGAACCCGCGTCTCGCCGTCAATGGCTGCCATGCGCCGGTGGGAGGTTAATTTGCTGTCACATCCTTCAGCATTCGCTCCAGGGTCTCCAGCCGGTCGGCCTCGCGCGGCGGCTTGTCCCAGCGCAGCCGGCTGATGCGCGGGAACCGCATCGCGACGCCGGATTTGTGCCGGGGCGACCGCGCCAAGCCCTCGAAGGCGACTTCCAGCACCAGGCCCAGGTCCGGCTCGTGCACGACATGGCGGACGGGTCCGAATTTTTCGGTCGTGTTGCGGCGG
>DAIMKE010000114.1:3684-10549 GCA_036721875.1 Bradyrhizobium sp.
ATCTGCAGCAATTCTTCGTCGGTGAAGCCGAAATATGCCTTGCCGACCGGCACAAGCTGTTCGCCTTCGTCGCCGGAGGTCCAGACGCCGAACGTGTAGTCCGAATAATAAGACGAGCGCTTGCCGTGGCCGCGTTGCGCATACATCAGCACGGCGTCGATGATGTGCGGATCGCGCTTCCACTTCCACCACTGGCCCCTGGGCCGGCCCGGCAGGTAGGGCGCGTCGCGCCGCTTGAGCATCACGCCCTCGACCGCCTCGGCGTCCTCGCCGGCGCCGGCGCTCTGGGGATCGGCGCGCGCGGCCATCAGTGCGTCCCAGCTATCGAAGGCGACCGTCGGCGAAAGATCAATACGCGGGTCGTCGAGCTTGCGGACGAATTTTTCCAGATGCACGCGGCGCTCTTCAAACGGCAGTTCGCGCAGATCGTTCTCGTCGTCGCCTAGCAGGTCATAGGCGCGCAGATGGATCGGAAATTCCTTCATCAGCTTCGGCGAGACGATCTTTCGGTTCAGCCGCTGCTGCAGCACATTGAACGTCTGCACGCGCCCCTCGCGCAATACCAGCAGCTCGCCATCGATCGCTCCGGGCAGATGCAGCGACGGTACGAGATCGGGAAAGCTCCCGGTGATGTCCTCGCCGGTTCGCGAATAGAGCCGCGCCTGCCTATGGCCGCGCTCGTCGCGGCCCGAGACCGCCTGCACGCGGATGCCGTCCCATTTCCATTCCGCGATGAAATCGCCTGGATCGAGGTTGGCAAAATCCGAATCCTCGATGGCGTGCGCGAGCATCACAGGTCGGAACGGTGCGGGATCGCTGTTGACGGGCTTGTCGCCGCGGCCTTCCAGCCAGGCAAACAGGTCGAGATAGGGCGGCGCCAGCCCGGGCCAGATCAGCTCGACCTCGTGCGCGTCCTTGTCGCCGAGCGCCGCGGCGGCGGTTTTCGCAAGCCGCGCCGAAATTCCGATCCGCATCGCGCCGGTGACAAGCTTCAGCAGCGCCCAGCGACCGGTCTCGTCGAGCTCGTCGAGCCAGCGCGCGAGCTGTTTTGGCAGTTCGGTCTTGCCGAGAGTCCGGAGTGTGGTGACGACCTCGGAGAGGGTTGGGGGAGGTGGATTGTTGTGGCCGGGCAGCGCGGCCTTCGGCCACATCAGCGCGACCGTCTCGGATAAGTCGCCGACGTAGTCATACGACAATCCGAACAGCACCGGATCGGTACGGTCCGTGATCAGGTCGCGAATGAGCCCCGGCTTGGCGTGCTTGAACGACAGCGCGCCGGTCAGCGCGGCGAGCGCGTAACCGCGGTCGGGATCGGGCGTGTCGCGGAGATAGGCCGTGAGCAGCCGCAGCTTGTTGTTGCGGCCGGGCTCATAGGCGAGGCGATCGAGCAGTTCGGCGAAGCGATTCATGCCTCGGCCTCATCGGCCGTGACCGCTTCGCTTTCTTCCTCGTCGCCATAGCCGACGAGATCGAGCGGCCGTGCGGCGAGCCCGCGCGCCTTGCACCAGTGCACCAGCGCGTCCTCCTGGCCGTGCGTGACCCAGACTTCGCCGGCGCCGGTGGCCTCGATGGTCGCGGTCAGGCCATCCCAGTCGGCGTGGTCTGAAATCACCAGCGGCAGTTCGACGCCGCGCTGGCGGGCGCGCGCCCGCACCCGCATCCAGCCCGAGGCAAATGCCGTGACCGGATCGGGAAAGCGCCGCGTCCAGATATCTGACGTGGCCGACGGCGGCGCCAGCGTAATGGTGCCGGCGAGGTCGGCTTTCTTCATGCCCTTGACCGGGCGCAACTCGCCGAGCGCGATGCCACGAGTTTCATAGTAATGCGTTATCTTTTCCATCGCGCCGTGCAGGTACACCGGCGCGTCGTAGCCTGCCTCGCGCAGCAGCGCGATCACGCGCTGCGCCTTGCCGAGCGAGTAGGCGCCGACCAGGTGAGCGCGTTCCGGAAAAAGTGCGACGGACGCAAGCAGCTTCTTCACTTCATCGGCGGCGTTGCCGTGACGAAACACCGGCAGGCCGAACGTCGCCTCGGTGATGAAGACGTCGCAGGGAATGATCTCGAACGGCGCGCAGGTCGGGTCGCTCGCGTCCTTGTAGTCGCCGGAAGCGACGATGCAGGTACCCTTGCAAGTCACCGCGACCTGCGCCGAGCCCAGCACGTGGCCCGCAGGATGGAATTTGATTCTGACATCGCCCAGCTGGATTTCCTCGCCATAGCCCAGCGCCTGCGTGCTGCGCGCAAAATTGTCGCCGTACCGCAGCCGCATCATGTCGAGCGTTTCCTGGGTGGCGAGCACTGCGCCATGGCCGGGCCGGGCGTGATCGGAATGGCCGTGCGTAATCACTGCCCGCTCGACGGGACGCACCGGGTCGATATGGAAGCCGCCGGGCTTGCAGCAAAGGCCGGGGGGGACGGGCATCAGGATGTCTTGCGGGCGCATGCGGGGTTATATAGGAGGTCTTTCGTCGAATTTTACCCGTCATGCGCGGGCTTGACCCGCGCATCCATCCTGGAACTCATGCCCTCGCGCCTTTTTCTCTCCTCTGGCGATCTGATGGCCGACCGCCGGTTTGATTTTGCGCGCGATCTGCAACTGAAGGGCGATCTGGCCGCCGCCGCCGATCTCCTGATGCAGGCGATCGAGCTGGCGCCGAATTTTACTTCGGCCTGGTTCGCGCTCGGTGGCATCCGTGAAAAACTCGGCGAGCACCGGGCGGCGATCGCGGCGTTTCAAAAAGCGAAGGCCAGCGATCCCGGCGACCGCCACGGTGCCGGGCTTCGGTTGATGCGGCTTGGTGCAGAGCCCGTGTCTGACATGCCGCAGGCCTACGTGCAAACGTTGTTCGACCAGTATGCACCGCGGTTCGAAGCCTCGTTGGTGGGCGATCTTGGCTACCGCGGCCCGGCGCTGCTGTTCAAGGCCGTGCTGTCGGTGCGATCGGCCGCCCGCAAGCCGGCGTTCTTCAAGCGCGCCATCGACCTTGGCTGCGGCACCGGGCTCGCTGCCGTCGCCTTCACTCGCAGCGTCGATCACTTCATCGGCGTGGATCTGTCGCCGCGCATGATCGAGCGGGCGCGCGCCACCTCGCTCTATGCGGAACTGGAAGTCGCCGACATGTTGCAGGGTCTGCGCGCGCGGCCGGATGCCAGCGCGGACCTCATTCTTGCTGCTGATGCGATGGTCTATGTCGCCGATCTGCCGCCGCTTCTTGCGGAGGCGCACCGCGTGCTGGTGTCAGGAGGCTTGCTGGCTTTTACCGCGGAAACCCATGGCGGGAAGGGCGTCGTCATCGGGCAGGGGCTGCGGTATGCCCATTCGGCCGCTTACGTGCGCGACGCGGTTGATGGCGCAGGTCTTGAATTGGCCATGCTCGAAAATCTCTCCGCCCGCAACGAGGACAGCGCGCCCGTACCCGGCCTCGTCGTGGTCGCATCGAAAACTTGAGTCTAGACGCTACGCGTGCCGCGTATGGCGGCATTGCGTGCGACATGTGAGCTATTGCCACTGACGCCGGAATGGCTGATCAAGGCTCCCAAATCAGGGAGAAACAACAATGAAGAACAAACTGACGCGGCGCGAATTCGGCGCCACCACGCTTGCCACCGTGCTTGCATCCGCGATGCCGGCGCCCTTCGTCTGGGCACAGGAGAAGAAATACGATCCGGGCGCGAGCGACACCGAGATCAAGCTCGGACAAACCGTGCCGCACTCCGGTCCCGGCTCGCTCTACGGCGTGCTCGGGCGGGTCGGCGAGGCCTATTTCCAGATGCTGAACGAAAAGGGCGGTATCAACGGACGCAAGGTGAAATTCTTCAGCATGGACGACGCTTACAGCGCGCCGAAGTGCGTCGAGGCAACGCGGCGCCTGGTCGAGCAGGAGGAAGTGCTGGCGCTCTATGGTTCGCTCGGTACCGCGCCGCAGACGGCCGTGCACAAGTACCTCAATTCGAAGGGCGTGCCTCAATTGCTGCTCAACACCGGCGCGTCCAAGTGGAACGACCCAAAGAACTTCAAATGGACCATGGCGGGCCTGCCGCTCTATCCGACCGAAGCGCGCATCCTTGCCAAGCATGTGATCGCGGCAAAGCCGAACGCCAAGATCGGCATCCTCTACCAGAACGACGATTTCGGCCGCGATTTCCTCGGGCCCTTCAAGAAGGTGCTGGCCGACGCCGGCGGTACCGCCAAGGTGATCATGGAGCAGAGCTACGACCTGACCGAGCCGACGGTCGATTCGCAGCTCATCAATCTGTCCAAGTCGGGCGCCGACGTGTTCTACAACATCTCGACCGGCAAGGCGTCGTCGCAGTCGATTCGCAAGGTGGCGGAGCTCGGCTGGAAGCCGCTGCATCTCTTGTCAGCGGGATCGACCGGACGCTCGATCCTCAGCGCCGCCGGCCTCGAGAACTGCACCGGCATCGTCGCGATCCGCTACGCCAAGGAAGTCGGCGTGCCGCGCTTCGAAAAGGATCCGGACGTGATGGCGTTCGAGGCGCTGCGCAAGAAGTATCTGCCGACGGTCGATCCGGACAACACCATCGCCTTCGCCGGTTATGGCCAGGTCGCGTCGATGGCAGAGATCCTGCGCCGCTGCGGCAACGAGCTCACCCGCGCCAACGTGCTGAAGCACGCAACGACGCTGGCGGGTTTCCACTCGCCCTACTTCCTGGACGGCGTCAATTTCAGCTACACGCCCGACGACTACACCCCGATGAAGACGCTCTACATCTCGGAATTCAACGGCAAGGACTGGGATATTTCCGACAAGCCGGTGACGGAGTAGGCTCACACGCTGGTAGCGTTCCCCGGATGCTGCGCAGCGCGCCGCGCTTGCGGCGTGGTGCGCTGCTGATCCGGGGTCCACTGCTGCGGCACAGGTCCCGGCTCTGCGGAGCAGTGTTACACGCTGCACCGCGCCTGGGACACGAGGGCGCCCGGCCGAATTGCTCCGTCGCTACCCTCGACGAAGCCGCCTGAACCGCTTACCTCTTGGGCGTGTCGACGCTCGATCTTTCTTCCGCGCCGTCGGAAACGGCCGACCTGCTACCGCGCCGGTTTCGCGACTGGTTCGCCTCGCGCGGCTGGTCGGCGCGCGAGCATCAGCTGGCACTGCTCGCCAAGGCCCGCGACGACAGTTCGGCGCTGTTGATTGCGCCGACCGGCGCCGGCAAGACGCTGGCCGGGTTTCTGCCGACGCTGGTGGAACTTTCTGCTTTCGCAAGTTCGCAGGGCGGCGGTGAAAAGAACCTCGTATCGACCGGCCGCGGCGTGAAGCGCTCCGGCGGTCTGCATACCCTCTACATCTCGCCACTGAAGGCGCTGGCCGTCGACATCGCGCGCAATCTGGAGACGCCGATTGCCGAGATGGGGCTGCCGATCAAGGTCGAGACCCGTACCGGGGACACGCCGGTGTCGCGGCGGCAGCGGCAGCGGCGCTATCCGCCGGACATTCTGCTCACCACGCCGGAACAACTGGCGCTGCTGCTGTCGTCGGATGACGCGCCGTTTCTGTTCTCCTCGCTCAAGCGCATCGTACTCGACGAACTGCATGCGCTCGTCACCTCCAAGCGCGGCGATCTCCTCTCGCTCGGCCTGGCGCGGTTGTGGCGGCTGGCGCCGCAAATGCGCGCGATCGGCCTGTCGGCGACGGTGGCCGAACCGGAATCGCTGGCGCGATTTCTGGTGCCGCAGCGCGAGGGCAGGGAGGTGGCTGCCGACATCGTCGTGGCCGGCGGTGCGGCCGCGCCCGTTGTCGAGATGCTCGACACCAAGGAGCGGTTGCCCTGGGCCGGTCATACCGCGCGCCACGCGCTCGGGGAAATGTATGAGCTGATCAAGCGCAACAAGACCACGCTGATCTTCGTCAACACCCGCAGCCAGGCCGAAATGCTGTTCCAGGATTTCTGGCGCATGAACGACGACGGCCTTGCGATTGCGCTGCATCATGGATCGCTCGACGTCGCCCAGCGCCGCAAGGTCGAGGACGCGATGGCGGCCGGGAAGCTTCGCGGCGTCGTCTGCACGTCGTCGCTCGATCTCGGCATCGACTGGGGCGACATCGATCTCGTCGTCAATGTCGGCGCGCCCAAGGGATCCTCGCGCCTGATGCAGCGGATCGGCCGTGCCAACCACCGGCTCGACGAGCCCTCGCGTGCCGTGCTCATTCCTGCCAACCGCTTCGAGGTGCTGGAGTGCCGTGTGGCGATCGATGCGATCGCGGAGAACGCGCAGGACACGCCGCCATTGCGCACCGGCGCGCTCGATGTGCTCGCGCAGCACGTGCTCGGCTGCGCCTGCGGCGAACCGTTTCTGTCCGACGAACTCTACGCGGAAGTGCTGACATCGGCGCCATATGCTGCGCTGATACGAACCGACTTCGACGACGTGGTCGATTTCGTCGCCACCGGCGGCTACGCGCTGAAGACCTACGAACGCTTCGCACGCATCAAGCAGGACAAACAGGGGCGCTGGCGTGTCGCCAACCCCAGGGTGCGGCAAAGCTACCGCCTCAACGTCGGCACCATCGTCGAGGAATCGATGCTCAAGGTGAGGCTGGTGCGCTCGCGCGGCGGCGGGTTAGGTGCCACCGGCATGATCGGCCGCGGTGGCCGGATGCTCGGCGAGATCGAGGAATATTTCATCGAGGGCCTCGTCGTCGGCGACACCTTCGTGTTCGGCGGCGAAGTCGTGCGTTACGAGGCGCTGGTCGAGGATCAGGTCTATGTTTCCCGCGCGAACGACCGTGATGCCAAGGTGCCGTCCTACATGGGCGGCAAGTTTCCGCTTTCGACATATTTGGCCGAACGCGTGCGAAAATTGCTCGACGACCGGCGGCAGTGGAATGCCCTACCCGAGCAGGTG
>DAIMKE010000115.1:0-10524 GCA_036721875.1 Bradyrhizobium sp.
CTCACCGGTCTCGACCAGCACCAGCGGATTGTCCGTGACGGCGTTGGCCTCGATCGTCAAGGTGCGCGCAGCTTGTATCAAGAGATCAAGCGCGGCCCCGGCCACCTGCGGCTGACAACGCAGGCAATAGGGATCCTGCACGCGTTCGTCGTCTTCGAGATGCGACATCCGAATGTCGCTGCCATCGAGCAATGCGGTCAGAGCTGCGCCGGCGGCGATCTGCCCGGCCTGCCCCCGCAACTGCTGGATTTCAGGACGGAACGGGGCGGTCGAGGCCATGGCCGCATCGACCGACAACGCGCCCGTCACCAGCCCCGCGCGCACCAAACCGTGGGCGCGCAACAGACCGGAAATGGCATAGGCGGTCGAAAACTGTGTTCCGTTGATCAGGGCGAGGCCTTCCTTCGGTCCAAGCGTAATCGCTTCGAGCCCGGCGGCGGCAAGCGCATCGCGGCCCGCCACGATCTTTCCGCCGATGAGCGCCTGCCCTTCGCCGATCATAACGGCAGTCATATGAGCAAGCGGCGCGAGATCGCCGGAGGCTCCCACCGATCCCTGCTGCGGCACCAGCGGAAAGACGCCGCGCGCCAGCATGGCCTGCAGTTGCTCGATGATTTCTCGGCGCACACCCGACGCGCCACGCCCCAGCGAGACGATCTTCAGCGCGATCATCAGACGCACGATCGGTTCGGGTGTTACTGGCCCTACCCCGCAGCAATGCGAAACGATCAGGTTGCGCTGGAGCAGCGCGGTCTGGTCCGGCGGGATGCGTTTCGACGCCAGCTTTCCGAACCCTGTATTGATGCCGTAAACCGGAACATTCGAGCGCGCGGCTTCCGCAACGATGGCTGATGCGGCCTCGACGCGCGGCCAATATGACGACTCGAGCACGACGGCCGCACCTGCAAGCACCTGCACGAGATCATCGAGGCTGACCCTGCCGGGCGAAACGACAATGGATGCCATCGGATCGCTCATTGCCCCCTCCACACCCTGCGATGCAGCGGGTTGAAGCCGATCCGGTAGACGAGTTCGGCCGGCCGCTCGATATCCCAGATCGCGAGATCGCAATGCTTGCCTGCTTCGAGCGTTCCGGCTTCGCCGAGAGCGCCGAGCGCGCGTGCAGCTTCCCGCGTCACTCCGGCGAGGCATTCGGCAACATTCATCCGGAACAGCGTAGCGCCCATATTCATCGCCAGCAGCAGCGACGTCAGCGGCGAGCTGCCCGGGTTGCAATCTGTTGCAAGCGCCATGTGCACGCCGCGCGCGCGAAATAGCTCGACCGGGGGCTTTGCCGTTTCGCGGATGAAATAGAAAGCGCCCGGCAGGAGCACGGCGACTGTATTGGCCCGCGCCATGGCTGCTACGCCGGCCTCATCGGTATGCTCCAGGTGATCGGCGGACAGAGCGGAAAATTCCGCAGCCAGCGCCGCGCCGCCGAGGTTCGACAATTGATCGGCATGCAGCTTCACCGGCAGCCCAAGCGCCTTTGCCGCGCCGAACACCCGCGCCGTCTGTTCTCGTGAGAACGCGATGCCTTCCATGAAGGCATCGACCGCATCGGCGAGCCCGGCCTGCGCCACCGCCGGCAACATCTCGCGGCAAACCAGGTCGATGTAACGGTCCTTGTCGCCATCGGCTTCGGGAGGCAGCGCATGCGCTCCCAGAAACGACGTCCGGATGCTGACCGAACGGCTGCGGCCGAGCGCGCGCGCAGCCGATAGCTGACGCATCTCGGTTTGCGTATCGAGCCCATAGCCGGATTTGATTTCCAGCGTCGTGACGCCTTCGCCGATCAGTGCATCCAGCCTCGGCAGCGCGCCGGCAACGAGTTCAGCCTCGCTGGCTGCGCGCGTCGCTGCGACGGTGGAGACGATGCCACCGCCCGCGCGCGCGATCTCTTCGTAGCTTGCGCCTTGCAGCCGCAACTCGAATTCGTGCGCGCGGTTTCCGCCGAACACCAGGTGGGTGTGACAATCCACCAGACCGGGAGTGATCCATCGCCCCGCGCAGTCGATCCGCTCGGCCGCATCGGCGTCAGACGGAAAATCGGAACGGCAGCCTGCAAAGGCGATACGGCCGTCGCGCGCCGCGATCACGCCGTGCTCGATGATCCCGAGACCGGTCAGATCTTCGCGAAGTGTGGCGAGCCTGGCGTTGTGCCAGATGCGATCAAAGCGCTCGGCCATGGATTTTCCCTCAACGGCGGAAGCTTGACGGGGTGTTGGATATGTCTATACATATAATCACGGCATCCTGTCCATCCGGTTTGGAAACATGTCCACTTTGCATTTTGCATCGGCACTGCTTCCCTCGGGATGGGCCGATGACGTGCAGGTGTCGGTGACCAATGGATCGATCACGAAGGTCACGATCGGCACCGCGCCCGGAACCGGCGACGAGCGCCATCTGCTCGCCATCCCCGGGATAGCGAGCCTGCATAGTCACGCTTTCCAGCGCGGCATGGCGGGACTGGCTGAAACGCGCGGCAATACCGCAGATACGTTCTGGACGTGGCGCGAGACGATGTATCGTTTCGCGCTGGAGATGACGCCGGAAGACGCGGAAGCCGTCGCGACGCTGCTCTATGTCGAAATGCTCGAGCAGGGCTACACGCGTGTCGGCGAGTTCCACTATCTCCACCATAACCGCGATGGTTCGCGCTACGCCAACCTTGCGGAAATGGCGACGCGAATTGCACGGGCTGCCGAGACGACGGGCATCGGGCTCACGCTGCTGCCGAGCTTTTACGCACACGGCTCGTTTGGCGGAACGGCACCGCATGCCGGCCAGCGCCGGTTCATCTGCTCGGTCGATCAGTTCGCAAAGCTGCTCGATGCGACGAGGGAGGCCGTTCGGCCCCTGCCCGGTGCCAATGTCGGCGTCGCGCCGCACAGCCTGAGGGCCGTAACGCCGGACGAACTGGCGGCAATCTTCGCCATGGCCGGTGACGTGCCGGTGCATATCCACGCCGCCGAACAGGTCCGGGAAGTCGAAGAATGCATGGCTTGGTCCGGCAGCCGGCCGGTCGAGTGGCTGCTCGAACATGTGCCGCTCGATGCGCGCTGCTGTCTCATCCATGCAACCCACATGACGCCTGAGGAAACCGTATCGCTGGCGCGAAGCGGCGCGGTGGCGGGGCTGTGTCCGGTTACGGAAGCGAGCCTCGGCGACGGCATTTTTCCGGCGCGCGAGTTTCTCGACGCCGGCGGCCGGTTCGGCGTCGGCACGGATTCCAATGTGCTGATCGGTGTCGCCGATGAACTGCGCCAACTCGAATATGGTCAGCGGTTGAAGCACCGCGAACGCAACGTGTTGTCCGGCGGCCCCGGCGTCTCGACCGGCCGCACGCTACTCGACGGCGCACTCGCCGGCGGCGCCCAGGCGCTGGCGCAGCCGGTCGCAGGCCTCCAGATTGGCGCACGTGCCGATATCGTCACTCTCGACACCACGCACCCGTCGCTCGCCGGGCGCCGCGGGGATGCCGTCCTCGATGGCTGGATTTTCGCTGCACGCGCGGGCGTCATCGACTGCGTGTGGTCGGGCGGCAACAAGGTTGTCGATAACGGACGTCACCGGCTCCGCGACAGCGCGCGCGAAAGTTTCAACGCGGTCGTAAGGAGGCTCGTGGCATGAGCCTCGCGATCGATCTCGGCAAACCCCCAGCAGCCGACAAGCCGACGCTGTACAAGCAGATCCGGCTCGACATCGAACGGCGCATCCTGTCCGGCGAATGGCCGCCAGGCCACCGCATTCCTTTCGAGCACGAGTTGATGGCAGACTACCGCTGCTCGCGAATGACGGTCAGCAAGGCATTGTCGGAACTGGCGCAAGCCGATCTCATCGAGCGGCGGCGGCGAGCCGGCACCTTTGTGCGCCGTCCGAAATTCCTGTCGGCAGTGCTGACGATTTCCGATATCCGCGCCGAAATCACCGCGCTTGGCCGAAGCTACGGCTATCAGTTGATCAAGTGCACCCGCCGCACCGCCAACGCCACCGACCGCAACCGGCTAGGGGTAGGCAAAACCGGCAAGATCATCGCGATCGCCTGCCGCCACAGCGCCGACGGCGTACCCTTTGCGATCGAGGATCGGTTGATCGACCTCGACGCGGTGCCCGAGGCCGCCACGGCGGACTTTGCAGCGGAGCCGCCGGGATCGTGGCTGCTGCATCATGTTCCATGGACAGAAGCCGAACATGCGATCAGCGCTATCTCGGCCGATGACGAGGCCGCGGCATCGCTGGACATTCCGATCGGCGCGCCCTGCCTCGTGATCGACCGGCACACCTGGCGCGGCGGACGGCCGCTGACGGCGGTGCGCCTGATCTATCCGGGCGAGTCCCACAAGCTGGTGGCCCGCTTCAAGGGTGGCTGAGTGACGCATGAGGTCCGGCACAATTTATGCAGCAAGCGATGCAGAAGCACGATGCAGAAGCGCCCCACGTGGGGTGAACAGACGAGCAGGACTTAGTCCATGAACCGCAGAAGGAAAACAATCATGCTTGGTTTTAGAGTATTCGCCGCAAGCGCGGCTCTTCTGGTGACCGCACCAGCCGTCGCACAGGACGTCAAGGTCGGCATCGGTATTTCGGGATGGACAGGCTTCGCCCCGCTCACGCTCGCCAATCAGGCCGGCATCTTCAAGAAGAACGGCCTCGATGTGACGATCAAGAAGATCCCGCAGAAGGACCGGCATCTGGCCATTGCCTCGGGCGACATTCAGTGTGCGGCGACCACGGTCGAAACCTGGATTTCCTGGAATGCCAACGGTGTTGCCACCAAGCAGATATTCCAGCTCGACAAGAGCTACGGTGCCGATGGCATGGCAACGCGAAACGATGTCGCGTCGATCAAGGATCTAAAGGGCAAGACGGTGGCCGCGTCCGCGCCAGGCACAGCGCCCTATTTCACGCTGGCCTGGATGCTCAAGAAGAACGGCCTTTCGGTCAAGGACGTGACCGTGGTGAACCTGGAGCCGGCGGCGGCCGCGCAGGCATTCGTGGCCGGTCAGAACGATGCAGCCATGACGTATGAGCCTTACCTCTCGACCGTGCGCGCGGCGCCGGACAAGGGCAAGATCATCGCCACCACGCTCGACTACCCGATGATCATGGACACGTTCGGCTGCACGCCGAAATTCCTGACCGAGAATCCGAAAGCCGCGCAGGCGCTGGCGAACAGCTATTTCGAGGCGGTTGCCCTGATCGAAAAGGACCAGGCGAAATCCTACGAGATCATGGGTTCGGACGTGAAGCAGTCCGGCGAGCAGTTCGGCAATTCGGCAAAATATCTGCGCTGGCAGGACAAGGCCGCGAACCAGAAGTTCTTCGCGGGCGAATTCCAGGCATTCACCAAGGAAGCTGCGGACCTGCTGCTCGAGATCGGTATCATCAAGTCGATTCCGAAGATCGACGATCTCGTGGACACGAGCTTCATCAAGTAGGCTTGGTCCGCGTTCGACCGATCCCGCTTCCACATCGCGTGGGAGCGGGACTTCCTGTGACCAGCACATCGCCTAAAGGATTGCTCCCGTGATGCGCCCCCTCGAACCCGTGACATCGAAGCATCGTGCGGCCTATGGCCTTGCGTTCTTCGTTTTGTTCATCGCCTTGTGGTCGTGGGCGACGTTCGGCGGATACGTGTCAAAGACGTTTCTCGCCAATCCCCTGACCATGCTGCAGGAAGGCTGGGAACTCCTGACCAAGCACAGTTTCCTGTTCGACATCGGAATGACGGTCTGGCGGGTTGTCGGCGGCTTTTTTCTGGCGGCAATTATCGCGGTTCCGCTCGGCGTTTTGATGGGAGCCTACAAGCCGATCGAGGCCTTCCTCGAACCATTCGTCTCCTTTGCCCGCTATCTGCCTGCTTCGGCCTTTATCCCGCTGCTGATCCTGTGGGCGGGCATCGGCGAATTGCAGAAACTGCTGGTCATCTTCATCGGCTCGGTGTTCCAGATCATCCTGATGATCGCCGTCAACGTCGGAAGCACGCGGCGCGACCTTGTCGAAGCGGCCTACACGCTGGGGGCCAGCGATAGCGGCATCATCCGGCGGGTGCTGCTGCCCTCCTCCGCTCCCGAGATCGCGGAAATTCTCCGGCTCGTTCTTGGTTGGGCATGGACCTATGTCATCGTTGCCGAACTTATCGGCTCCTCGTCGGGCATCGGCCACATGATCACGGACAGCCAGGCCCTGCTCAATACGGGACAGATCATTTTCGGCATCATCGTGATCGGCCTGATCGGCCTCGTGTCGGACTTCCTGTTCAAGGCCTTCAACGCCTGGCTGTTCCCGTGGAGACTGGCGTGACCGAGCTGAGGATCGAGCAGGTCTCGCGCACCTTCCCTGCGCGCCAGGGCAACGCGCCGACAAAGGCGCTGGAACCTACCGATCTCACCGTCGGCAACAACGACTTCGTCACCATCCTCGGTCCGTCGGGCTGCGGAAAGTCCACGCTATTGCGGATCATCGCCGGACTTGACCGGCCGACAAGCGGCCGCATCCTTCTCGATGGAAGCCCGGTCACGGGACCGGGCGCGGATCGCGGCATGGTGTTCCAATCCTATACACTTTTCCCGTGGCTGACCGTGCGCGAAAATATCGCGTTTGGCCTGCGCGAACGCGGGATTTCCGCGGTGGAACGCGGCAAGATCGCCGATGGGTTCATCCATCGCGTCGGCCTGTCGGGCTTCGAGAATCATTGGCCGAAGCAGCTCTCCGGCGGCATGCAGCAACGCACCGCAATCGCACGCGCGCTCGCCAACGACCCCAAGATCCTGCTGCTGGATGAGCCGTTCGGCGCGCTTGATAACCAGACCCGCGTGTTGATGCAGGAAATGCTGCTCGGCATCTGGGAACGTGACCAGAAAACCGTGCTGTTCGTTACCCACGACATCGAGGAGGCGATCTTCCTCGGCAGCCGCGTTATCGTGATGAGCGCACGCCCCGGCCGCATCAAGACTGAAATCGTGGTGGACCTGCCTCACCCGCGATCCTACAAAATCAAGACAACATCCGACTTCGTGCGGCTGAAAGAAAGGCTCGTCGAAGAAATCCGCGCCGAGGCGCTGAAAGTTGCGATTGATGCGTGATGTTTCGGAACGAATTCGGTAAGTACGACGCGATCGAAATCGCAATTGTGATTTGCGGAAATGCCCCCAATGTAGAGCAATCCTCCGGAACGAGACAGCGAGGCGCGCCATGGCGAAACCGTTTCCGTCGAAGACCCATATCGGGAACCACGTCCTGCATCCCGAAACCCTGATGCTGAACTACGGCTACGACCCGCAACTGTCGGAAGGCGCCGTCAAACCGCCGGTCTTCCTGACCTCGACCTTTGTTTTCAGGACCGCCGAAGACGGACAGGATTTCTTCGATTTCGTCTCAGGTCGGCGTGAGCCTCCCGAAGGCATGGGCGCCGGCCTGGTTTATTCGCGGTTCAATCATCCCAACAGCGAGATCGTCGAGGACAGGCTTGCCATCTACGAGCGCACCGAGAAATGCGCGCTGTTCTCGTCCGGCATGTCCGCGATTTCGACCACGATCCTGACGTTCGTCCACCCTGGTGACGTCATCCTGCACTCTCAACCGCTCTATGGCGGAACAGAAACATTGTTTGCAAAGACGCTTGCTGGTCTCAACATCGGGGCGGTTGGCTTTGCCGACGGCATCGACGAAACCGCGGTCGGACTGGCTGCGGAGGACGCCATGCGCAAGGGCCGGGTTGCGATGATCTTTATCGAGACCCCGGCAAATCCCACCAATGGCCTCGTCGATATTGCGATGATCCGTCGCATCGCCGATATGATCGGTGAGGCCCAGGGGCACACACCGATCGTCGCATGCGACAATACGCTGCTGGGGCCGGTATTTCAGCGGCCGATCGAGCACGGCGCGGATCTTTCGCTCTACTCGCTCACCAAATATATCGGCGGTCATTCCGATTTGATCGCAGGTGCCGCGCTCGGTTCAAAGGTACTGATGAAAGACGTCAAAGCCCTGCGAGGGGCCATCGGAACCCAACTGGACCCGCATTCCTGCTGGATGATCAGCCGGTCGCTCGAAACCCTGAGTATCCGCATGGAGAAAGCCGACGCAAACGCACGGCTCGTGGCCGATTATCTGCGCGAGCACGACAAGGTGGCCGCCGTCCACTATCTTGCGCATCACGACGAGGCCTCTCCAGCCGGCCTATTGTTCGCAAAGCAATGCACCGGTGCGGGCTCCACGTTCTCGTTCGACATCGTCGGCGGCCAGGCCGCCGCATTCAAATTTCTCAACGCGCTGCAGATCTTCAAACTGGCGGTTAGCCTGGGCGGGACCGAGTCGCTTGCGAGCCTGCCTGCGAGCATGACCCACTCCGGCGTCCCCGCCGACATACGCCAGAAGATCGGCGTTCTCGACTCCACAATCCGGCTGTCGATCGGCATTGAACATCCCTCCGACCTGATCGCCGACATTGCCCAGGCTTTGAACGCGGCATAGCCGGACAGCTTTCATATCAACAAACGTCGAGAGGACCTCATGCAAAATACAGTTGCAGAAGCTGGCGCCGTTGCACTGCCGAAGCATCCGCTGGACCCATTGACGCCGGATGAGATCCGTCGCGCCGCGGCGGCTGTGCGTGCGACGCACGATCTCGGGGCGGGCATGATGTTCGAGACCATCAGCTTGCACGAACCGGACAAACGCGTGGTGCACGACGCCAAGCCTGGAGCGGCGTTTGCGCGCGAAGCCTTCGTGTGCGCCTTCGACCGAACCAACGGCAAGGTCTTTGAAGCCCGGGTCGATCTCGTCGCGAACCGGGTCGTCGACTGGCAGCATGTGCCCGGCGTGCGGCCACGCATTCTTATCGACGATATAACCCTGGTGGGCGAAGTGGCCCGGGCCGATCCGCGTTTTCGAGCCGCATTGGCCAAGCGCGGCATCACCGACATCGAGAAGGTTCAGGTCGACCCGTGGTCTGCAGGCAATTACGGGCTGCCGGACGAGGAAGGCCGCAGGCTCTCGCATACGTTCTGCTGGTATCGCAACGAGAAGCACGACAACGGCTACGCCCATCCGATCGAGGGGCTTTGTGCCGTGATCGATCTCGACCGGGCCGAGGTTCTGCGCGTCGACGATTACGGCGAGGCCGACGTCCCGATGCAGAACCGCAACTATGCGGCCCGCTACCGCACCGCCTTCCGTGATGACGTAAAGCCGCTGGAAATCGTGCAGCCGGCCGGCCCGAGTTTCGTTGTCGAAGGCAACGAGGTTCGGTGGCAGAAGTGGCGCTTTCGCGTGGGCTTCAATGCGCGCGAGGGATTGGTGCTGCATACGGTCGCCTACGAGGATGACGGCAGGCTGCGGCCGGTGATGCACCGCGCGGCGCTGTCGGAAATGGTCGTACCATATGGACATCCCGGCGGCGGACATTTCCGCAAGAACGCATTCGATGTCGGCGAGTACGGCATCGGCGTGCTCGCGAACTCCCTGACCCTTGGCTGCGACTGCCTCGGCGCCATCCGCTATTTCGACGCATGGCTGGCCGACAGCAAGGGCGATCCCTATTGCATCGAGAGCGCGGTGTGCCTGCACGAGGAGGATTTCGGCATCCTTTGGAAGCATACCGACCTGTTCACGGGCGAGGTCGATGTGCGGCGGGCTCGCCGCCTCGTGGTGTCGTCAATTTCAACCGTCGGCAACTACGAATACGGCTCGTTCTGGTATTTTCATCAGGACGGCTCGATCCATTTCGAAATGAAGGCGACCGGCATTCTCAATACCGCCGGGCTGAGGCCGGGCGAGTCGCCTGATTACGGCACCATCGTTTCGCCCGGTGTCTACGCGCACTATCACCAGCATATCTTCAACATGCGCCTCGACATGGCGGTTGACGGCGAAAGCAACCGGGTCGTCGAGGTCGACACCGTGGCGCTGCCTGTCGGCCCCGACAATCCGCACGGCAACGCCTTCACCATCCGCGAGACTGTCCTGGAAACCGAGCAGAACGCGCAGCGCAACGTCGATTTCAATGCTGCCCGCTTCTGGAAAATCGAAAGCGCCGAGGCCCGCAACGGGCTCGGGCGGCCCACCGCCTACAAGCTGCTGCCGCTCAGTCCGGTGCCGACCTTCTCCGACCCGCAATCCATGGTGGCCAGACGGGCGACCTTCATGATGCGGCAGTTATGGGTGACGGCCTATCATCCCGACGAGATTTTCGCGGCCGGCCGCTATCCCAACCAGAGCGGCGGCGGCGACGGGTTGCCGGCCTGGACCGCCGCAGATCGTCCGCTGGTCGATAAGGATATCGTGATCTGGCACTCTTTCGGCCTGCACCATATTCCACGCCCCGAGGATTTCCCGGTTCAGCCGGTCATCACGGCGGGTTTCGCGCTTCACCCCACCGGGTTCTTTGCCGAGAACCCGGCGCTCGATGTCCCGCCGGCGGGGAGCAGCATGAGCTGTTGCGTCGATTGATATGCCGAAACGCGCTTTCCGGGCCGGCGCGACCAGTTCCAACCAAAAGGTCGAAAACAACCC
>DAIMKE010000116.1:0-10471 GCA_036721875.1 Bradyrhizobium sp.
TCAGGCAGCCGCGCTCGCCTTGCGCTCGGTCATGATGACCTTGAACCCCTCGAAAGCCCTTCGCATGCGCAGCATCCTCTCATTGATTTTCTGATGGGAGGAATTTGCATTTCCCGTGCCGCCAATCAAAGCCCGCATTCGCGGCCCCTGACTTGTCACATGTGTGCGCGCCGAACACAGTCATCCGGACAATTGTCGCAAACGGCGACACCGGGAGACGCCAAGAAGCGGAAAGTCCGTTCGGATTGAGCGAAAGGCACTTGGCATAGGGCTTGCGACGCCATCGAAAAGGGAGGATTTCGCAATGCGTACGTATACTCAATGCTTGTTGGGGCTGTTGCTGTCTGTTTGCGGTGCAAACGCGCAGGAAGTCCATGGAGTGACCGAAAAGGAAATTAAGATTGGCCAAACCATGCCGTATAGTGGGCCCGGATCCCACTATTCAACCATCGCGAGAGCCAACGAAGCCTACTTTCGCATGGTAAACGAGAACGGTGGCGTCAATGGTCGAAAGATCACGCTTATTAGCCTGGATGATGCCTACAGTCCTCCCAAGACCGTCGAGCAGACGCGCAGGCTCGTCGAACAGGAGGACGTCCTGTTGATCTTCGATACGCTTGGAACGGCGACGAACGCTGCGATTCAGAAATATCTGAACATCAAGAAGGTGCCGCATCTGTTTCCGACGTCGGGAGCGACCCGCTTCGCCGATCCCGAGCAGTTTCCCTGGACCATGGGATGGCAACCGAACTACCAGTTGGAGGGCCACGCCTTCGCCACTTACTTACTGAACAACCGCCCGAATGCGAAGATCGCCGTTCTCTACCAAAAGGACGATCTCGGAAAAGACTACATAAAGGGCCTGCGCGATCGCCTGGGCGATAAAGCCGACGCCATGATCGTGAAGGAACTGAGCTACAATATCTCCGATCCGACGATCGACTCGCAGGTTGTCACACTTCAATCCTCGGGCGCCGATGTCTTCATGAATTTTTCCACGGCCAAGTTCGCGGCCCAAGCAATGCGCAAAGCTCATGAACTCGGTTGGAAGCCGATGCAGATGCTTGCGACCGTCTCCGCATCGGCGGCCGTCCTGAGACAGGTTGGAACGGACGCAAGCTCGGGTGTTCTGGCGCTTCATTATCTGAAGGATCCGGCGGACCCGAAACTGGCGGATGATCCCGCGCTTAAGGAGTGGCTCGGCTGGATGAAGAAATACTATCCGTCGGGAGACGTGACGGATGAATTCAACGTGCTCGGCTACTCGAACGCGCAGACGCTGGTTCAGGTGCTCAAGCAGTGCGGAAACGATCTATCGCGCGAAAACATCATGAAGCAGGCGCAGAACCTAGATATGCAGCTTCCGATGGTTCTCCCCGGCATCCGCCTCAAGACCGGTGCGAACGACTACGCTCCGATGAAGGATCTCCAGATGGCTCGCTTCAACGGAGAGGGATGGGACCTAGTCGGTCCAGTGATCTCCGGAAAATGATCGACCGAGAAGGGCCGCTTCGTTCCGGCCCTTCTCGCAAACATCACAAACGAAGCACCTATTCTTTGCCGGAAGATGCAGCGAAGTTTGCGGGACGCCGGTTGACTGCGGCTCGCAACCCTTCCTTGAATTCGTCGCTCGACATCGCCAATGCCTGACCCAGTCCTTCGAAGGCGAACATGTCGTGCAAACTGGTCTCGAAGGTGCGCGCCATGAGCTGCTTCGCAAGCCCCATGACCTCTGAGGGGCCCTCGGCCAGCCTACGTGCTTCGGCGAGGGCTTCCTCTTTGAGTGTCTCGTCCGAGTACACCTTCGTCACCAAGCCCTGATCGAACGCTTCCCGGGCGGTCCAGGTCTGATTGCCAAAGAGGAACGACTTCGCCCGGGCCATCCCGATCAGTCGAGGAAGGTGATACATCATGCCGATGTCGGGGACGGCACCGAGGCGGAAGAAGGCCGCCATGAACCTTGCGTTCTCCGATGCGAAGAGAACATCGCCGCAGAGCGACAGACCCATTCCGCCGCCCGCGGCGTGACCATTGACCGCCACCACCATTGGCTTGTTGAGCGAAATGAGAGGGATCAGCCAATCCTTCAGGCTCGAAAAGCGCCGGTGCACCGACCATGGATCGGATGCCACTTCGAGCATCTTGAAGTCTCCGCCTGCGCAGAACGAGGGTCCGGCCGCGGCGAGCAGGACACATCGCACGGAACGGTCGTTGGAAACCTCCTTGATGGCGTTTCCGAGTTCGTCCCGGAGTTCCGAGGTAAGTGAATTTCTGGTGCTCGGGTTGTTGAGCGTGATGATCATGACCGAGCCGTCGCGGTCCAGTCGAATCTGCTTTGGGTCCATTGATGTTTCCCTTCTGTAAGGCAATCCACGGTGCAAATGATATGCCGTATGACCGGGGGCGTCTTCTAGTCGGTATGACGAAGCAATGTGTACGCGTCACGGACAGACCGCGGGCGGCATGTGTCACGAGTGGACACCGTGCGTCTGCGTTACATGAAAAAGACGCGCGAAGCGTGAACGCAGACCCATGGCACGTCTCTTGCTGACCTGCAGGCAAGCTGCGCTTCGAACTAACGCAAGCCGCAAGTCAGGAAACGCGCCATTGTCCGCAGATATTGTGGAATTGCTCATTCGTGATCGCATCGCGGTCATCACCTTGAATCGGCCGCAGCAGCGCAACGCGCTATCGATCGAGATGAGGGCCATGCTTGCACGGCGTCTCGACGAGATCGATGAACACGTGCGCGTGATCGTGCTGCAGGGCGCAGGTGCGGCATTTTGCGCCGGCGCAGACCTTGGCGATATACCGGATACGCCCATGGCTTGGAGAGACCGCATCGTCACGGCTCAGACCCAGCATCTGCGGATCATCAACATGAAGCAGATCGTCATCGCGTCGGTCCAGGGCGCGGCGTTCGGTGGAGGTGCCTCGCTCGCACTTGCGGCCGACATACTCGTCCTCGACGAGAATGCCAGTCTGGGCTTCCCTTTCGTGAAGCTCGGCGTTGTTCCGGACGGGGGAGCGAGCTTCCTTCTGCAGGCGAAGGCGAGCCCTGCGGTGGCTCTCGATGTCCTTCTTACGGGTGGCGTCATACGGGCTGACGAGGCGCGGGCCCTGGGCCTGACGCGTCGCGTTGCTCCCGCGGGCGAGCTCGAAGCGCACACGATGAAGCTTGCAGAGGAACTCGCGTCGCTTCCGTCGGAAGCCCTCCAGTTGACCAAATCGCTGTGCGCGCAGGCGTGGGCGGATCATCTCCCCGGCGCGCTGCGCCATGAGGCGGACGCATTCGGACTGGCCACGGCGTCTGAAGGGCACCGGGCGGCCATGGCGGCTGCGAAAATGAAACTCAAGAAGGCGAACTAGCATGTATTCGACGGACCTACTGAAAGGCCGGGTTGCTCTAATCACGGGCGGCGGAAGCGGAATCGGCCTGAGCATAGCGGAACAGTACTTGGCGCTCGGCGCCAGGGTGGCGATAGTAAGCCGCAACGCGGAGCGGCTCGAAAGCGCCGCATCGTCTCTGTGCTCGCAAGGGACGACGGAGATCGCGGCGTTCCAGGCGGATGTCAGGAACTACCACCAGGTGTCGGCCGCGGTGGACGCCGTCGTGAAGCGTTTCGGATCGGTCGACATTCTCGTCAACAACGCGGCAGGCAATTTCTTCTGTCCGACGGCCGAGATGTCCTCGAATGCGTGGCGAACCGTCATCGACATCGATCTCAACGGCACGTTCCACGGGTGTCGCGCGACCTACGCGCGCCTCCGGGAATCGAAATGGGGCGGCTGCATCATCAATATCATCACCATGCAGGCACTTTCGGGTTGGCCGGGCGCAGCGCACGCCGCGGCGGCGAAGGCGGGCATCCTCTCGCTTACTCGCACGCTCGCTGTCGAGTGGGGCGGCGACTGCATTAGGGTCAATGCCATCTCTCCCGGGCCCATCGGCGATACCGAAGGCGCGAAGCGCATCTACGAAGAGCGCGGACAAGCCGAACAGGAGCGCAGTCGCGTGGCGCTCGGTCGCTTCGGAAAGAAGCAGGAAGTCGCCAACGCGGCGGCCTTCCTCGCATCCGATCTCGCGAGCTTCGTGACCGGGGAGAACCTCATCGTCGATGGTGGCCGGTGGCTGAAATACGTCTCGGAAAAATAGAAGAGGATACAACAAGTGGAAAAACAACTCCCGCTTCCGGTGGCAAACGCGGACTCCGCCACCTACTGGCAGTCCGCGAAGGAAGGAAAGCTGGTGCTCCGGCGCTGCAAATCCTGCGGCGAAGTGCATTTCATGCCGCGATACCTGTGTCCTTTCTGCTGGTCGACGGAACTCGAGTGGATCGATGCTGCGGGAAAGGGAAAGGTCCACAGCTTCACGATCATCCGACGCGCGTCTTCGCCGGCCTTCGCCGGCCTCACGCCGTACGTTGTCGCGCTGATCGATCTGGCTGAGGGGCCGCGCATGATGAGCAACATCGTCGGGGAGAGCGCGCTTGAGGTCGAAATCGGCGACGGCGTCACCCTCAGGTTCGAGGACCGGGAAGGGTCCAAGCTTCCGCAATTCGCGCTAGAGAAGGGCCGCCCGTGAATTTCGACGAAAGCGACGAGCAGAAACTGGTCCGCGAGACGACGGCTTCGTTCGTGAAGCGGCATTGCAAGCCGGCCGACGTCCGTCAATGGGACCGCACCGGTCAATTGCCGGAGCAGGTCTACGCGGCGATGGCGGAAGCAGGCCTTCTGGCGATGATGGTGCCCGCGGAATATGGCGGCGTCGGCTCGCCGATAGCCGATTGCGCCATCGCGCTGGAGGAAATCGCCAGGCCGAGCGTCGACTTCGCAACACGCCTCGCGTTGATCGGCTGGGGTGCGATGATCCTCGCCGATTTCGCGAGCGAGGAGATCAAGTCCGAGGTCCTTCCGAAGGTTGTGAAGGGCGAGATCAAGCTGTCGTTCAGCTTGACCGAGCCGGGATCGGGATCGGACGCGGCCTCGCTCCAGACGAAAGCCCGTCGTGACGGCGACGACTACGTGATCTCCGGTCAGAAGCTCTACTCGTCTGGAGCGCACGCACCCAACAACATGATCGTGCTGGCCGCCCGGACGAACCCTGACGTCACGAAGCATGCCGGTATCTCGCTGTTTCTCGTTCCCAACGACCTTCCGGGCATCACGATCAACCGGCTCGACGTGGTCGGTCGCCGCATCCTCGGTCTGTGCGAGGTGTTCTTCGACGATGTTCGCCTTCCGCACCGGATGCTGATTGGCGAGGAGAACAGCGGCTGGAAATACATCAACAAGCATCTGGAGCGGGAGCGGATCCTGCTCGCCGCCAACTATCTCGGGAACGCGCGTGCGGCGTTGGACGACGCGGTTCGTTACGCGGGTGAGAGAAAGCAGTTTGGCAAGCCGATCGCGGAATTCCAGGTCATCGCCCATATGCTGGCCGACATGGCAACGGACGTCGAGGCCGCTCGATGGATCACCGCCTCGACGGCCTGGAGATACGACCAGGGCCTGCCGTGCGTGAAGCAGGCGTGCATGGCGAAGCTGTTCGTCTCGGAGGTGTTCGCGCGGGTGACGACGCAGGGCATGCAGATACTCGGAGGTGCTGGCTACACCCACGACCACGACATGCAGCGGTACTGGCGTGACGCCCGCAACGCGACCATCGGCGGTGGCACCTCGCAAATCCAGAGAGGCTTGATCGCACGGGAGCTTGGACTGTGACGCAGGTTAAAGGCTATATCGAGAACCGCACCGAACTGTTCGGCCGCAAAGAGCTCACCAGGCTGATCAACCCTGCGAGCATCGCGGTCATCGGCGCATCCGAGTCGCCCGGATCGTTCGGGGCGCGGACCATGGAGAATCTCGCGACGTTCGGCGGACGGTTGTTTCCCATCAACCCGAAGCGGGACGAGATCTTCGGCCACAAGGCATACCCGACGATCGAGGCGCTTCCGGAGGCGCCCGACGCCGTTGTGATCTCGGTTCCCCAGGAACAGGTGGCGAATCTCGTCAGAAGATGCGCCGCCAAGGGAATCGGCGGTGCCATCGTCTATTCATCGGGCTTCGCGGAATTGGGCACCGTGGACAGGACGGCCGCGCAGCGTGAACTCGCCGAGATAGCGAAGTCGACGGGTATGCGGATCATCGGTCCCAACTGCGTCGGCATCATCAATTTCGCTGCGAAGGTCGGCATGCATTTCATGCCGAAGTTCAACGAAATGCCGATCATCTCCGGCGGGATCGGCCTGGTCAGCCAGAGCGGCGGTCTCGGATACACCGTCATTCAGGCCTTGCAGCGGGGAATTGGATTTTCGCAATTCCTGTCGGCCGGAAACTCGAGCGACGTCGATATCTGCGACCTGATCAACTACCTGGTCGACGACGAGAGCACCTCGGTGATCGCATGCCTCTTCGAAGGCATTCGGGACGGCGAGCGCCTCATCGAGGCCGGCCGGCGAGCCTTCGCCGCCAGGAAGCCGCTCATCATCTACAAGATGGGGCGCAGCGCGATTAGCAAGAAGGCCGCTCTTTCCCATACCGGCACCCTGGCGGGCTCCAATGCCGCCTACGACGCGGCCTTCCGGGAGATGGGTGCCATCGTGGTGGACAGCTGGGAGGAAGTGCTGGAGACGGCATGCTTCTTCGAGCGCGCGGGCGTCCCGCAGGGGCCCGGGGCCGGCGTCATGGCGAGCTCTGGAGGGGCGGCCGTCATCTCCGGAGACAAGGCCGAGGAGTACGGCGTCGCGATGCCGGCGCCTCAGCCGGACACCGTGGCATGCCTGTCGAAACTGGTGCCGGATTTCGGGTCCGTTTCGAATCCAACGGACATGACCGCGGAGACCCTGAAGAGCTTCGATCTCTACAGCGCGTGCATCAAGGCTTTCGCCGACGATCCGAATTACGGGGTCGTGGTCGTCCCGATGCTGTCGGCGCAGAAGCCCATCACGACGGAGAGGGCGATTCATCTCGACCGCCTCGCGGCCGAGCTTTCGAAGCCAATCTGTCTGGTCTGGTTCAACGAATGGCTGGAGGGCCCAGGAAGCGAGATCTACGACAAGAGCCGGAAGATCTCGATGTTCCGATCGATGGGCCGCTGCATGAAGGCGATCCGCTCATGGTTCGACTACTATGGCAGGGCCGAGCGGCAAGTGTCGGGTGAGGGAAGGCTCAGCACCGTCGAAGTCAAGAACGCTGCGATCGCCGAACTCGCGAAAGTCGGCGAGGGGTATGTCCTCAGCGAAGCGCAGTCGAAGAAGCTGCTCGGACTGTATGGCGTGGCCGTCAACCGCGAAGCGCTCGCCAAAACCGCGGACGAGGCGGTCGCCCACGCCGAGACGTTGGGCTATCCGGTCGTCCTCAAGGCGGACTCTCCCGACATCCCGCACAAGAGCGAAGCCGGTGTGCTGCGGCTGAACCTTCGGGACGCAGATGCCGTGCGCAACGCCTACAGGGAGATCGAGGAGGCCGTGGGACGGCTGAGCGGGCCGGTCACCGTGAACGGGATCGTCGTTCAGGAGATGGTCTCAGGCGGGACCGAGATGATGGTTGGCGCCTCGGTCGACGCCCAGTTCGGGCCGTTGATCACATGCGGATTCGGCGGAACGTCCGTCGAGATACTCGGGGATGTGCACACCAGACGCGCGCCGGTCAGCGTCACCGAAGCACTCGACATGCTCCGGTCGCTCCGCGGCAGTGGCCTCCTGTTCGGCTATCGCAACCAAGCACCGGCCGACGTGCGGTCCCTCGCGGAAGCCGTATGCCGCATCTCCGAAATGATCAGCGACCTTCGTGAAGAGGTCGCGGAATTGGACGTCAATCCGATCAAGGTTTCGGCAGATCGCGCGGTGGCCGTCGATGCGTTGGTCGGTTTGAGCAGCAAGAGGAATTGAGATGAACAGATTGGCTTCCGGAAAAATAGCGATCGTCGGCGTCGGAGAGTCCGACATCGGCAAGGTGCCGGGCATGACCGGCTTAGGCCTGAACGCCCAGGCGGCGAAACGTGCGCTGGATGACGCCGGTCTCAAGATGTCGGACATCGACGGCGTTCTGACGGCGTACTCGTTCACCGAGCCATACTTCATGCTCGGATCCGTCCTGTGCGAATACCTCGGACTGAAACCCCGCTACAACGCGTCCGTCGTCGTGGGAGGCGGGTCGCCCGCCGTGATGCTGAAGCACGCGGCGGAGGCGATCCTAGCAGGTAGCGCGGACACCATCCTGGTCTGCGCCGGCGAGAACCGTGCGACGGGACAATCGCGCGATTCCGCCATCACGGCCCTGCTGGCCGTCGGACATCCCTATTTCGAGCAACCGTACGGAGGGTCGATCCCGGGATTTTACGCCATGATCGCGAAGCGCCACATGCACGTCTACGGCACCACGCGCGAGCATCTCGCCCACATTGCCGTCAACACGCGCCGGCACGCGCTGCTGCATCCCAATGCCCACATGAAGAGCGCGATCACCTTGGATGACGTCCTGTCGGCAAAGCCGATTGCGGATCCGCTGGGCATGCTCGACTGTTGTCTGATTTCTGACGCAGGCGGCGCGTTCATCGTGACGTCCGCCGAGCGGGCAAAGGATCTCAAATCGAAGCCGAGCTATCTCCTCGGTATCGGCGAGCATCACACTCATGAGCATTTAATGTGCGCGCCAAGTCTCACTGAATTCGGAGCAAAGCAGTCGGGTGAACGGGCCTATCAGATGGCCGGCGTGAAGCCCGCCGACATCGACGTCGCCCAGTTGTACGATTGCTTCTCCATCGTGCCGCTCATCGAACTGGAAGAGTTGGGATTCTGCGAGCCAGGCGAGGGCGGCGCCTTCTTCGCGGACGGCAGAGCGTCGATCGGCGGCAAGCTGCCCGTCAACACGCATGGTGGCATGCTGTCCCACGCGCATGCGGGCGCGGCAGGCGGGCTGTTCGGCATTGTCGAGGGCGTCCGACAACTCCGGGGCGGACTTGGTCCACGCCAGGTGAAGGATGCCGAACTCGCGCTGATCCACAACGAGGGCGGAATCCTGTCCTCGCATTGCACACTGATCCTCGGAAACGAGCCGAACTGAAAAGGAAAAACGTAATGAGCAACGCCCAGCCACGTGGACGCTACTTCGATGACTTCGAGGTCGGTCAGGAATTCGAGAGTCCGGCGCGCACCGTGACGCAGACGGACATCATCAACTTCGCCTGCCTGTCGGGCGATTTCAACGAAGTGCACACGAACTTCGAATACTGCAAGACGACGCAGTTCGGCGAACCCATCGCCCACGGTCCTCTGGTCTACGCGATCATGGGCGGATTGCAGTACGCGAGCGGCATCAACGACGGGACGCTGCTGGCGCTGCTGCAGATAGACAAATGGCGTCTGCTGGATGCCGTCAAACACGGCGACACGATCCGGTTGAGATCGAAGGTGGTCGACAAGAAGGAAACCAGCAAGCCCGATCGGGGCGTCGTCACCTTCAAGCGGGAATGCGTGCGTCACGACGGCCATATCGTGCAGGAGATGGAGGCCACGCTGCTGTATCGCCGCCGACCGAAATAGTCGGCGTCCGACGCCAATCTCTTCGCGAACGAGACAATCCCAAGGACGGAAGATGCATCTTTTCGAGAGCAACGAAGAATTCGAACTGACCGACGACCAGGTCCGGATGCGCGAAAGCGTGCTCCAGCTCCTGAGCGAAAAGCTCCCCGCATCAAAGATCGCCGAACTGGATGACAACAGCGAGTTCCCGTTCGACGCGTACGCGGCCCTCGCGGAGAGCGGTTGGCTCGGTCTGCCGCACGATGAGCAGTACGGTGGGGCCGGCGGAAACTACATGGATCTGGCGGTCCTGATCGAGGCGATCGCCTACCACAACGCGCAGATGGCGTCGGCCTATCTGACGACGGTTGTCTACGGCGGCATGCACCTGAAGTTCGGCGCAAGCGAGCAATTGCGGGCGTCGCTTCTACCGCGGCTGATAGCGGGACAGCTGCGGCTGGCCTTCTGTCTCACGGAGCCGGACACGGGTTCGGACGCGAGCGGCATCCAGACCAAGGCGGTGGCCAAGGGGGACGACTACGTCATCGACGGCCAGAAGGTCTATATCACCTGTGCCCACGTGGCCGACCACCTGGTGGTCGCGGCGAAGACCGATCCGGCGGCGCGGCACAAGGGCATCACGCTCTTCCTCGTTGACGCCAAGGCCGAAGGCGTGACCATCCGCCATCTGCGGGGCCTCGGAAGGCGCATGATCCATACCAACGAGGTGTTCTTCGACGGCGTCAAGGTCCCGGCGACCCACGTCCTCGGCGAGGTCAACGGCGGCTGGAAGAACATCATGCGTGGCCTGAACGTCGAGCGGCTGTGCCTTTCGGCGGCGGCGAGCGGGAATTGCTACAGGATCATCGAATCCGCGGTCGATTTCGCCCAGCAGCGGAAGCAGTTCGGCAAGCCGATCACCGAGTATCAGGCCATCAGCCACAGGA
>DAIMKE010000117.1:0-10469 GCA_036721875.1 Bradyrhizobium sp.
GCAACTATTTCGTCAATGCCGGATACGCTTCCATCAAAACATGAACCGCTCTAGTCCGTGTGTCCGCTCAAATCGGTGATGACGGGCGTATCGCCGTTGAGCGGGTTGGCCGGATCCCGCGCGTAGCGCAGTGTTTCAAACCGCATCGCGCGAGCGTCCACCATCACCAGCCGGCCGACCAGGCTCTCGCCGAAGCCGACGATTTCGCGGATCGCCTCCAGCGCCATCATCGAGCCCAGCATGCCCGCCAGCGCCCCCATCACGCCGGCTTCGGCGCAGGCCGGCACGGTGCCGGGCGGCGGCGGCTCGGGAAACAGGCAGCGATAGGTCGGATTGAATTCACCCTGCTCGTTGATTTCATGCGCGCGGATCGTGGTCAGCGATCCGTCGAACTGGCCGAGCGCCGCCGTGATCAGCGGCTTGCCGGCAAAGAAGCACGCGTCGGATACCAGATAGCGGGTCTCGAAATTGTCGGAGCCGTCGAGCACGAGATCGTAGCCGCCGATCAGCGTCATCGCATTCTTTGCGTTCAGGCGCACCGCATGGGCCTCGAAATGAACGTGCGGATTGAGCGCGTAGATCGCGCTGGCCGCGCTGTCGACCTTGCGCCGGCCGATGTCGGGCGTGGTGTGAATGATCTGGCGCTGCAGGTTGGACAGTGAGACCTCATCGTCATCGACCACGCCGAGCGTGCCGACGCCGGCGGCGGCGAGATACATCAACACCGGCGCGCCGAGCCCGCCGGCGCCGATGACAAGCACGGACGCTTCCTTCAGCGCGGTCTGGCCGGGGCCGCCGACTTCGCGCAGCACGATGTGGCGGGCATAGCGTTCGAGTTCCTTGGCCGTCAGCATGGTCGTGTCAGATCCTTCCACATCACGCCTGTCAAATCCTCATGGTGAGGAGCGCGGAACGCGCGTCTCGAACCATGAAAGCCCCCGACCGCGCCTGCGGCCATCCTTCGAGACGCCCGCGGAGTTTATCATCGGGCCGCGCTTCGCGCGGACCCGTTGGCGGCTCCTCAGGATGAGGAGACCGAAACTCCCTGAACCGGGGTGCGGTTGGTCTCGACAAAGCAGATGTGCTCAATTCGAGGGACGTCAATGATCGCTCCACCCATCCACGCCTGTATTGTCCCGGATTTGTCATGAGATCGCAGCTTTCGGCAACATTTTTGGTCGCGGCCTCGGCTTTGGCGCTCTCCGGATCGCCGGCGCAGGCGCAGATGACGCCTCCCTCCCCGGCCGGCACCCAACCAAAGCCGGTCACGACGTTGCCGGTTCGCCCCGCGCTGCAGAAGCCGGAAGAAACCGCGAACGCAATGGGGCAGGCCGAGCGGCTGGCGCTGCAGTCGGACCTCGCCTGGGTCGGCCAGTATAACGGCGCGATCACCGGCGACGTCAGCGCGCGCATGGTCGACGCTATCAAGGAATTCCAGAAGTCGCGCGGCGGCAAGCCGACCGGCGTGCTCAATCCGCAGGAACGGAGCGTGCTTGCCGACACCGCCAGGCGCAAGCAGGAAAGCGTCGGCTGGAAGATCCAGACCGATCCCGGCAGCGGCGTGCGGCTCGGCCTCCCCACCAAACTGGTGCCGCAGCAGGTCAGCGACGCCAATGGCACCAAATGGACTTCGCCGACCGGCACGATCCAGATTCAATTGGCGCGGCGCAAGGAAGCCAATCCCGCCACGGCAAGGCTCGCCGAGCGCGAGAAGAAGGAGCCGGGACGCACGATCGACTACAGCGTGGTGAAGCCCGACTTCTTCGTGCTGTCGGGCCGTCAGGGCCTGAAGAAGTTCTACATGCGCGGCGCGTTCAAAGGTGACGAGGTGCGTATCCTCACGATCATGTACGATCAGGCGACCGAGAACACCGTGGAACCGGTGGTGATCGCGATGTCCAGCGCATTCACCGCGTTTCCGCAGCCAGCACGGGTGGCGGGGCCGCCGCCGCGCAAGAGCGTGGAATACGGCACCGGCGTCGTCGTCAGCGGGGACGGCGCCATCGTCACCGACCGCCAGATCGTCGATGGCTGCGTCACGATCGCGATCGCAGGTTTTGGCAATGCCGATCGCATCGCCGAGGACAAGGCGCATGACCTCGCGCTGCTGCGCATCTATGGCGCGCGCGGGCTCAAGCCGATCAATCTCGCGGGCACCGCTGCCAAAACCACGCTCGACCTCACTGGAATCGCCGATCCCCAGAACCAGGGCGGCGCGGCGACCGTCAGCAGCATCAAGACCTCGGTGGTGCAGCTCGACGGCGGCAACGACGTGGCGCTCACATCGGCGCCGGCGGCCGGCTTCTCGGGCTCGGCGGCGCTCGATGCCGACGGCAAATTCGCCGGCGTTGCGCTGTTGAGGTCGGTGCAGCTAGCCGGTCCGGCAAACGGCGCGCCGGCGCCGCAGGCCGTGCTGGTGACATCGGACACGGTGCGCGGTTTCCTCAAAGCCAACGGCGTCAACGCCATTGGCGGATCGCCGGACGCCAGGGCGTCCGTCGTCCGCGTCATCTGCGTGCGGAAATAGGGGCCGGAGCCTTCTCCGTTCCGATTTGAATCGGAACGGCCTCCAGATTCTTGTTTTGATGCGTTTTCTTGACGCGGACCGGCTCCCACTTCGCTGGAAAACGCTCTGGCTCAGCGGCAATACCGGCTGGATACCTGATGCGATCTTCCACTCGAGGTGCGGACCCAGCATTTGCCGTGCCGCCAATAGTAGTGGTTGTGCCAATGCCGCCGGTGATGGCTTCCCACGACTGCGCCAGTTGCCGCACCGACCGCCGCACCTCGCCTGCCGCCCACAGCACCACCGATGATGGCACCGGAAACGGCGCCGCGCCCTGCGGAACTTTGCGCGAGCGCATCTGCAACCGGGATCGTTGTCATAAGCGTGGTCACAACCAGTGAAGCAAAAGTCCAGCGCATGGCTAACCTTCTCTATCGATGTTTTCGTTGAGCGCGTTTCAGGCCGGAGTTGCCGCCCCAGGCAACTCTCCGGTGACAAGCGCCAACTAGACTAGAGCGGGAAAGCATCGACTATCGGGGAAAACCCTCCATCGCATTCGGCCGTCGGCCGGTCCGAAGATCAAGACGTTACGCCAGCGCGAACCTGACGCCGGCGCGCGCGAGGCCGCCGGCGATGCCGACCGGCGTGCCGTCGGCGCGCCAGCACGCGGCGCCCGACATTCCGCCGTCATCGTGAAACTGGATCGCGTTCATGCCGCCCGCAACGGTCGGCATTACCTGCACTTCGTGACCCATTGCAGTCAGCCTGGCGCGAACGCTTTCGGGCACGGCGGACTCCACCTCCAGCGCATTGCCCTCGGTCCAGACCCGCGGCGCCTCGACTGCTTCCTGCAGGCTCATGCCGTGATCGATCAGATTGATCAGCGCCTGCATCGCGCTCGGAAAAATCCGCTTCCCGCCGGGCAGGCCGAGCGCGTAGACGAGTTTGCCGTCGCGCAGCGCCATCATCGGCGACATCGAGGTGGTAACGCGCTTGCCGGGCGCCAGCGACAGCGCGTGGCCGGGACGCGGATCGTACAGGTTCATGTAATTGTTCGGCACGGTGCCGAGCCCGGGAATCATGATCTTCGCGCCGAACAGGTTGTTGATGGTCTGCGTCGTCGCAACCACGTTGCCGAACGAATCCGCCGCCGTCATGTGCGTGGTGTCGGCGCTTTCGAGCTGTTGGACACCCGCACCCCATGCCTGCGCCCGATTCGAATCGATCGCGCGGCGGCGCTCGTCGGCATAGGCTTTCGACGTCAGGCGCTCAACCGGCACGTTGATGAATTCAGGATCGCCGCTCGCCGCCGCGCGATCGGCAAAGGCGATCTTGAGCACCTCCGCGAGGTAGTGAATCGTCTCGGCGCTGCCGAAGCCGAGTTTTGCGATGTCGTAGCCTTCGAGAATGTTGAGCATCTGCGTGATGTGCACGCCGGATGCGGCGGGCGGCGGCGGGCCTAGAATTTGCCAGCCGCGATAATCGGCACGGATCGGCTGGCGCTCGACCGTCTTGTAGCCGGTGAGATCCTCGCGGGCGATGAAACCGCCCTTCCGCTTCATGTAGTCGACCAGGATATCGCCGAGCGGACCGTGATACAGTGCCGCCTCGCCGCGCTGGGAGATGTAGGTCAGCGTTTCCGCATATTCCGACTGCACCACGCGCTCGCCGACCTTCAGCGGCGTCCCGTTCGGCAGATAGATCGCCGAAATATCCCGGTCCTTCAGCATCTCGCCGGCACTGTCGGCGATGCATTCGTGCAGATACGGCGTCACGACGTAGCCGCGCGAGGCATGCTTGATGGCGGGCTGCATCACGTCGGCGAGGCTCATGGTGCCGAATCGCTGCAATGTCTCGCACCAGGCCTTAAGTGAGCCCGGTACCGCCACGGCCTTCGGGCCGGTCAGGTTCTCGTCGCCGACCGTATCGAACACGTCATGCGCCGAGCCCGGTCTGGATTTGTAGGTATCGGGCTTGACCGCCAGCGGCACCGTGCTCTGGCCGTCGATGAAGCGGTGGCTGCCGTCGGCCAGCCGGATATGGGCCATGCCGCCGCCGATGATGCCGACCATCATCGGCTCGACCACGGTGAGCGTGAACAGCGTCGCGATCGCGGCATCGATGGCGTTGCCGCCGGCGGCGAGCATTTCGGCGCCCGCACTGGAAGCCAGCGGATGATTGCTCACCACCATGCCGCGGCTGCCGGAGGCCGGCTGTTTCTGGCACTGAAAGCTGGTGGCTGCGCGATCGCGCCATTGACCCGTCATGATTTTTTCCTGCTTCTGGCTGTCGTCTCGATCGGGAAAATTGCGCCGACCGGCAGTATTTACCCGGATGACCACAATTCCATAATCGGGCATCATTGCAACTGACTGATTCGGACAACCGCGATCCCCTGACTTCTGGATCGGGCTGGGCACGTCTGAACGAGCGCGTAATTCGGCGCCGCAGAATGCGGCCCTGCTCGTGGCGTACTTCAAATGCCTGAAAGCCATCCAGAGGACCTGAAATGCAGACGATCGTATTGGCCACCCAGAAGGGTGGCGCCGGCAAGACCACGCTCGCCATCAGCCTTGCGCTTGCCGCCATTCGGGCCGGACACAATGTCCGCCTGATCGAGACCGACACGCAGGGCTCCCTTTCGAACTGGAGGCGCCGCCGACCCCACGCCGCGCCGATCGTCGAGCCGATCTACGCCGCCAGGGAGGTCGAACGACGCCTGCAATCGCTCGACCGCGAGGGCGTGACGGTGACGATCGTGGATACCTCAGCCGGGGTCACCGCCGCGACCGTTTCGGCGATTCGTTATGCCGACTTCTGCCTGATACCGTCGCGCCCGAGCATCGTCGATCTCGAGGCGACCGCCGCGACGCTCAGCGTCGTCAGGGCATGGCGCAAGCCGTTCGCCTATGTCCTGAACCAGACCCCGATCAGGGCCGCGGCGCGGCTCGCCGGCGCAGAGAACTCGCTGGGCGACGAGGCCGCGCTCGACGTCGACGATATCCTTGCCAGACCCACCATCGTGATGCGCAACGATCACCAGGACGCGGTGAGCGCGGGTCTTTCGGTCTGCGAATACGCGCCAGACGGCAAATCCGCCGAGGAGATCCGCGCCCTCTGGCAGTGGATTTGCGCGCGGATGGGCAATGAGGCAACAGCCAGCGACGAGCCGATCATCGAGGAACTGGTGGAAACGCCCGCCATCCTTCCGGCGATGGCCGCGCTTCCCCGCATCGATATCGACAGCGCGCTATTCCTGCGCGCGCCGGCGCGAAACTAGAAGCTGGAAAGCTTTCGGCTTCGCGCGCCAGTATTGATACGGAATGGCTAGCCTCCCAAGATTTGCCATCATAGAAGTGTCATGATGGATTCGGACTTCAGCGACTCTCTTGGATCGGACTGGGATGTCCTGGGCAAGAATTGCCAGCATCGTGCGAGCTGCGATGCCAGCCTTGCCGCGTACCAGCGATCCAAAGGACCTTCGATGCAGACCATCGTATTGGCGACGCAGAAGGGCGGATCCGGCAAGAGCACGCTCGCCATCGGTCTCGCCCGCGCGGCCATACAGGTCGGACACACCGTCCGCCTGATCGAGACCGACGCGCAAGGCACCCTGTCGAACTGGCAGAACCGCCGCCCTTATGCCGAGCCGCTGGTCGAGCCGATCCACACGGCCCGGGATATCGCGCAGCGCTTGCTGACGCTGCCGCGTGACGGCGCGACCCTGACGATCGTCGATACCGCCAGCGGCAGCAGCGCCGCCACGAGCGCCGCCATTCGGCTGGCCGACCTCTGCCTGATCCCGGCGCGTCCCAGCATCGCCGATGTCGAGTCGGCCGCATCGACGCTGCGCATGGTGCGGGCCTGCAAAAAGCCGTTCGCCTTCGTGCTCAACCAGACGCCGATTCGCGGACGGCGCATCGACGATGCCGCCACCGCCCTCGGCGACGGCTCGTCGTTCGACCTCACCGGTGTTGTCGCCCGGCCTTTCATCGTCATGCGCAACGATCACCAGGATGCGCTCAACGCGGGCCTGGCCGTCAGCGAATTTGCGCCGGCAAGCAAATCAGCGGACGAAATCCGCCGCCTCTGGCAGTGGGTCGAGGCGAAGCTGTACAGTGGGCTCACCGGTCATGTGGAATCGGGCGGCGAACTCGCGGATCCGCTCTATTCCGCGGGAACGGCTTCCGAAGCGGACGCGCGCTGGGACGCCTGCCTCTAAGGTGTGAGCTTTCAGGCATCTGTCCATTCGGATCTGGCCGTGGAAACCGCCGCGCGTGATGAAGCGACCAGGCAGAACTGCGCACAGCCGCACAACTACCGCCGTATTCATCCGGAATGGGCTCCAGTTGCAAATTCGGATATCCTTGCAAAAGTGCCGGGTCGGACAACGGCGATCACCGATTGTTCTGCCCCTGCGCGCGTTGGCCGAGCCTCCACGCGTCGACCGTCGAAACAACACCCGATCCTCGCAACATCGTTTGCGAGGAGAAACGCGGCGAAGCAATCCGGACCGCCAGCCCCGCCGGATTGCTTCGTTCGCTTCGCTCACACGTCTCGGCGCAGCCAGTTTTCCCGGGTGACGCGCCATTTTTCCGCGTGAGTCTGCCCGTCATGATGCGCAAGCTCGATGTGGCCGATAAATTCCGCACCGGTCTTCTGCTTGACCCGGCGTGACGCCACATTCGTCACCGCGTTGCAGACGTAGAAGCCTTCCATGCCCAGGGTCAGGAAGGCAAAATCATTCACCGCGGCGATGGCTTCGGTCATCCATGCCGCAAAACCCTTGGGCGTGATCATCTCTGGCACTTCGGGCACCAGAAGGTCGAGCGCCCGTTCTGGACGAAGCGGCGCACGATGCCGCTGCAGCCGGCGGTCTGGCACTTTTCGCCTTCCCGATCGTAAACCTGGAACGAGTGCTGGAAATAACCGAGTTCGCCCGAGGTCAGGCGATGGTCGCTGATCGAGGAGCCGCCGGCCTTGATCGCCTGATTGAGCACGGCGTGGATCGACGTCACCAGGCGTGTGGAATGATCGGTCGGCTCGCCCTTTTTAGTTGCCAGCGTCGCCGCCAGACGGCGCGGCGACAGATGCGAACGGAACAGCGCCTCGCAGACATATATATTGCCGAGACCGGCGACCACGCGCTGGTCGAGCAGCGCAGCTTTCAGACTGGTCTTCTTGTTGGCACAGGAACGCGCCAGCATCGCGGCATCGAATTCGTTGCCTAGCGGCTCGGGTCCTAACCCCTTCAACAGCGGCTCATCCTCCAGCGCGTTGCGGGCGATGATCTTCATGTAACCGAAACGGCGCGGATCGTTGAACACGATCGCTGCGCCGGATGACATGTGAAAAACCACGTGATCGTGCGTACGATCCTCGCTGCGCGGGTGGTGGAATTGGCCCGGTGTGTTGCTGGCGCCGTCGTCGAGCACCCGGAACGAGCCGGACATGCCCAAATGCATCAGCAGCACGTCGCCGGAGCCAAGATCGGCCATCAGGTATTTGGCGCGCCGGCCAAGCCCGGTCACGGTCTGGCCTTCCAGCCGGGCGGTAAAGTCTTTTTGAAAAGGAAACCGCAGATCCTTGCGCCGGGCTTCGGCTTTGAGGATTTTAGCCCCCTCCATGGCCGGCTGCAGGCCGCGGCGGACGGTCTCAACTTCAGGCAATTCGGGCATGGAGGCATTCACCTTATGGAGGTGACGTGATAGCGCCATTGCGGCGGGCGCGCTATGGTCTGCGGTGTGGAGACGAGTTGATGGATCGGCCGGAGCAGACCACCCATTTTGGCTTCAGGGACGTGCCCCTGGGGGACAAGCAGACGCTTGTGAATGACGTATTTCACAGCGTGGCGTCGCGCTACGACCTGATGAACGACCTGATGTCGGCGGGCCTGCACCGGGCCTGGAAAGACATCATGATCAACGCGCTCAACCCGCCGCGGGGCGATGCGCCGTTCGCGTTGCTCGACGTCGCCGGAGGCACCGGCGATATCGCCTTCCGCGCCGCCAAGGCCGCCGGCACCGGATTCCACGCCACGGTCTGCGACATCAACACCGACATGCTGGAAGTGGGCCGCAACCGCGCGCTCGCCCGGCATCTCGACCAGCAGGTTTCGTTCGTGGAGGGCAACGCCGAGGCGCTGGCTTTTGCCGATCGCAGCTTCGACGCCTACACCATCGCGTTCGGCATCCGCAACGTGCCGCGGATCGATGCCGCGCTCCGCGAGGCCTATCGCGTGCTACGGCCCGGCAGTAGATTTCTGTGCCTGGAATTCTCCACCGTCGACGTCCCCGGGCTCGACCGGCTCTACGACTTCTTCTCCTTCAACGTGATCCCGCCGCTCGGCCGCGCCGTGACGGGCGATGCGGAATCCTATCAGTACCTGGTGGAGTCGATCCGGAAGTTTCCGAGGCCCAGTCAATTCGCCGAAATGATCCGCGCTGCCGGCTTTTCGCGGGTGAAGTGGGAGAGCCTCTCCGGCGGGATCGTGGCGCTGCATTCGGGCTGGCGTTTGTGATTTCTGCGGCGACCCACATCGCGCGTCTCGTCCGCGCCGCTTTCGTGTTCGCGCGCGAGGGCGTGTTCGGCGTCGTCGATCCAAGCCTGGTGCCGCCGCCGGGACAGCTTGCGCTGCGGCTGGCGCGGCTGATCGAACGCCCCGGCGCCAAATCGGGACCACGGCTGTCGCGCGCGCTGACGCGGCTAGGCCCGGCCTATCTGAAGCTCGGACAGTTTCTCGCGACCCGGCCCGACGTCGTCGGCGTCGCGATGGCGCGCGACCTCGAAAGCCTTCAGGACCGGCTGCCGCCGTTTTCGCAAACCGAGGCCGAGGCCGTCATCGCCTCGTCGCTGGACCGCCCTGTGGCGCAGGCATTCGTAAGCCTCGGCCCGCCGGTGGCCGCGGCTTCCATCGCACAGGTGCATCGTGGCGAGACCGAGCGCGACGGCGTGCGCCAGTCTGTCGCCGTCAAGGTGCTCCGGCCCAATGTCGCTGCGCGTTTCCGCCGCGACCTCTCCGATTTCTTCTTCGTCGCGCACAACGCCGAGGCGCATTCGGCCGAAGCGCGGCGGCTGCGGCTGATCGAGGTCATCAACACCATGTCGCGCTCGGTCGCGATGGAGATGGACCTGCGGCTGGAAGCGGCCGCACTGTCGGAAATGGCGGAAAACACCCGCGACGATCCGGATTTCCGCGTGCCGGCCGTCGACTGGGACCGCACCACCCACAACGTGCTGACGATGGAATGGATCGACGGCATCGCGCTCAACGACCATGCGCGGCTGGAAAAATCAAACGTCGACCTGCCCGATCTCGGGCGCAAGGTGATCCAGAGTTTTCTGCGCCACGCGCTGCGCGACGGCTTCTTCCATGCCGACATGCATCCCGGCAATCTGTTCCTCGACGATGCCGGCCGGCTGGTGGCGGTCGATTTCGGCATCATGGGCCGGCTCGGCATGAAAGAGCGGCGCTTCCTCGCCGAGATTTTGCTGGGCTTCATCACGCGCGATTATCGCCGCGTCGCCGAGGTGCATTTCGAGGCCGGCTATGTGCCGGGGCATCACTCGGTAGAGAATTTCGCGCAGGCCATCCGTGCCATCGGCGAGCCGATCCACAACCGCACCGCCGAAGAAATCTCGATGGCGAAGCTGCTGACCCTGCTGCTCGAGGTCACCGGCCTGTTCGACATGACCACGCGGCCCGAGCTGATCCTGCTGCAGAAGACCATGGTGGTGGTCGAGGGTGTGGCGCGCGGCTTCGACCCCAAGCTCGACATCTGGAAAATTGCCGACCCCGTGGTGCGCGAATGGATCGAGCGCAATCTCGGACCCATCGGCCGGGTACAGGGCGCGCTCGCCGGAACCGGGGACATTGCACGGGTCCTGATGCGCCTGCCGGAGATCGCCGAACGGTCGGTGAAGGTGCTCGAGCAGCTCGAGACCATGACCCGGGACGGCATAA